>NZ_JBFXGV010000046.1:0-29295 GCF_050177655.1 Paenirhodobacter sp. | reverse complement strand
GCGATCCGCGGATCGAGCGTCGCCTGCGGGGCAAGCGCGATCACCGTCGCGCCGGGTGCGACCACCGAGAAGGCGGTGGCGGCATAGCCCCCGGCGCCGGCGCCGTAAAAGACGACGCGGTCGAAATCCTCGAAGAAGGCCTCGTCGACGAGCCGGTCGAGATAGGCATAGACGGCGCGGTCGCGGAACCAGGTCTCGCCCTGAGAGATCAGCGTGAGCGAGGAATGCCCAACGCTTTCGGCGAGGGTGAAGCCGAGCGGCAGCTCTTCCTCGCCATGCGCGCGCACCGCCTCGAGGCTTTCGAAAGTGACGAGCAGCACCGGCCCGCGATCGGCGAAAAGCGCGTGATGGCGCGCGCCGAGCGGCTCGTAATAGCCCTCCGCATCGCCCAGATCCTCGATCCGGTGCAGCCAGTCGCTGTCGCTTCCCTCGCGCATTTTCCCCCGGGCCGTCGCGCTGTCGTTCATGCTCGCCTCCGTTTTCGGCAAGCTCCGATATCTTGGTTAACCTAGCATTACCGCGACCATGCGGGAATGCAGGAAAATCAAGGAATATCCGTGTATTGTGCCGGGTTTTTCACCGATCTGCGGAGATCTGCGCGATTGTTTCCGCTACGGCTTCGCCTCGCGCGCGGCCTGCGCGGCCAGTGCAAGGCGCAGCATCCGCTCGGCCAGCGGATCGGGCAGCGGGCGCGAGGGCGGGGTGAGCAGCAGCCGCCCGAAAAGCGCGCGGAACTCCTCCTCGAGCAGCAGCGCCGCGATCCGTTCCTGCCGCCAGCGCACCGCCTGCGCATGCAGCCGCGCGATTTCGCCATCCGCCATCAGCTCGGCGATGCCCGCCGCCCGCGCCGGGCTGCTGCGCTCGATCGTGCGGTCCTCCTCGCTGCAGAAATTGCGCTCGACCCAATAGGACATGTCGAAGGTCGAGGCCTCGCGATTCGCCCGCCCGCGGTCGCATTTCAGCACATAGCTCTGCATCGCGCCGAGCGCGTAGTGGTTGAGCTGCACGATCCGGTGGCAATCCTGCCCGGGGGGCGTGAAGAGCCGGGCGCGGTGGTAGAGCGGCGCCATCTCGCGCCCCGATCCGTCGAACCAGCGCTGCGCACCCATCCGCCCGGCGACCGGCGCGCGGGGGCGGTGGACGCCGAGCTTGCCGTAGCTGCCGTCGTTGCGGAAGAGCGTCTTGAAGAGCGAGGCGCGCCAGGGCCAGCGCATCGCCGAGGGGGCGGCGCGGGTGAATTGTTCGGTCACCGGGCGGTCGCTGTAGTCGATCACGCCGCAATTGCCGAAGAAGCGCCAGGTGAGCGGGATCGCCGTCGCCTCGGGCAGCGCCGTGAAAAGATCGGAAAGCCGGCCTTCGCCCGCGTGAATATTGACGAATTCGTCGATGTCGAGGAACAGCACCCAGTCGGCCGCCTGTTTCAGCGGATGCCGGTCGGCCTGTTTCAGCGCGGCCCATTGCGGGCCCTCGGGCCAGGGGCCGGGGTTGCGGACATGGGTGAGCAGCCCCATCGCGCCGAGCCGGTCGAGCATCGCATCGGTGCCGTCGGAGCAATCGTTTGAAAACACGAGGAAATCGGTGAAGCCCACGGCGCGGTGATGCGCCAGCCATTCGACCAGGAAGGCCGCCTCGTTCTTCACCGTGAGGATCGCCAGCGCGCGCATCTCAGCCCTCCGTTTGCAGCCGTGCGGCAAACTCCGCCCAGTCCGGCCGCGCCATCAGCGCCGCGATCCGGCCGCGGTGCCACTCCCGCGCCTGCGCCTCGAGCGCGGCGAGTTCTGCATCGGCGCGCAACGCGGCCAGCTCCGCCGCCACAGCCGCATCGTAGCGGCGGATCGCGGTATCCTCGACCGCGTTCTTTTCGAAGCGGCGCCAGTAATCCTCCGCCATATCCTCGTTCGCGTGGTTCACCCGCCCGCGGTCGCGCTTCACGAGGAAACTCGCCCGCGATCGCAGCGCGTAATGGTTGACCTGCGCCACCGCATAATCGGCCTTGAGGATCAGCCGCCCCCGGCCGTTCTGCCAGGCGCGCCCGCCCGCGATCGCATGCGGGATCTCGACGCCTTCGCGCGGCTCGGGCTGATGCACGCCGATCCGGGCCATATCGGGCAGGCGGCGGAAAAGCGATTTCACATAGGCCGCGCGGGGCGGCGCCTCGCAGCGGGGAAACTGCTGCGTCACCGGCGCGGGGTCATAGTCGGTGACGCCATTCGAGCCGAAGATCCGCCAGTTCACCCCGATCACATCCACCCCGGGCGTCGCCGCGATCAGCGCGCGGAACGTGCCGTCGCCCACCTTCACCACGAGGAACTCGTCCGCGTCGCAGACCCAGAGCCACTCCGCCCCGGTCACCTCCTCATACCAGCGCGCCTGGCGCAGCGCCGCGCGCTGAATGCCGCCATGCTGCGTGTGCTTTGTCGCATGCGCCCGCACGAGGCCCATCGCCTCGAGCCGCGCAAGCATCGCCGGCTGCGGGTCTTCGCAATCGTTATGCGCGATGAAGAAGCGATCGGCGCCGAGCACGCGGTAATGCGCCAGCCATTCGAGCAGGAAGGCGCCCTCGTTCTTCATCGTGGAGATGACGGTGATGCCCCCCATCGGCTATCCCCAGATGCGCCGGGGATGCCTCCGGCGGGAGTATTTTTCCAAGGAAAATGCAGGCTTTTTCTTGGCCGAAATACTCCCCGCGGAGCGTCCGCCGCCGGTCACCGGCGCGGGGGCGGGCAGGGGCGCGCTCAATGCTCCGCCTCGCCGACGTGATCGACGGTGAAGAAGGTGTCGGGGCGAATTTCCTGCAGGTGGAAATCCTCAGGGATCACGCCGGGGCCGGCGTTGAACACGTTCGAGCCGAAGACATGGAGCATGCGCGAGAGCTTCTCGAACCGCTCGGAGCAAAGCTCGCCATAGAATTTCTCGTAATTCTCCGTCGCGCGCAGCTCGGCGATCTTCTCGCGGTGTTTCTCGACCGAATAGTCATGCGCGGCGCGGATCTCCGGATCGGCCATCAGCCGGTCCCATTCCGCCTGCAGCGCCGGGATCATCCGCTGGATCGAGCGTTCTTCGACCGCGTTGTGGTTCATCCGGAACCAGTAATGCAGCCCCTGGTCGCGGTCGACGTGGTTCACCCGTCCGCGGTCGCGCTTCACGAGGAAACTCTCGGCCGAGCGCACCGCGTAATGGTTGAGCTGCACCCAGTCGTAGCCGAAGGTCTCCAGCGTCGAGCGCCAGCCGTTGCGGAACATCTCCTTCGGCATCGGGCGCCCCGAACCGTTGAGCCATTTCACCTGGCTCCAGAGATCGGGGATCAGCCCTTTCGGCCGGTGCACGCCGAGCTTTTTATAAATGTCGATGTTGCGGAAGAGCGTCTTGAACCCCCAGGCCTGATGCGGCTTGCGCACGATCTCGGGGGCGCAGGTGGTGAATTGCTCGAGCAGGAAGCGGTCCTCGTAGCCATGCACGTCGCAATTGCCGAAGAGCCGCCAGGTGAGCGAGATCATGTTCGCATCGCCCATCGCCTCATAGAGCGATTTCAGCGTGCCGTCGCCGATCTTGATGTCGATGAATTCGTCGACATCCATGCAGATCGACCAGCCCGCGTTCTGAATGAGCGGCTCGCTTTCGGCGGCCTGCAGCGCGGCGTGCTGCGGCTTGAGGTCCATCGTGCGGAACGGGTTCTCGCGATGCTGGCAGATGCCCTTGCGCTCGAGCATGTCGAGCATCTCGTCGGTGCCGTCGGTGCAGTCGTTGGTGTAGATCAGGAAATCGTCGACCCCGATCGCGCGGTGATAGGCGATCCATTCCATGATGAAGGGGCCTTCGTTCTTCATCGTGGTGACGATGCAGGTGCGCCCGGCCTCGATCGCGGCCTTGGGCGCGGCTTTCGCCTTCGACACCGGCGGGCGGATCGGTTTCGCGCCCCAGACCGTGGTCGCGATATCAAGGAGTTGCGGGTCTTCGATCAGCGAGGTCTTCGGCGCGAGCTCGGAGGCCGCGCGGCCGGGCACGCGGATCCCCATCGCGCGCCAGAACGGGAAGACGGTGTTCGGATCGGGCTTTGCATAGGCGACGCGGATCTGCCGCCAGGTCGCGTCGAGCCCCGCTTTCGCCGGCGCCACGCCCCAGCGCGCGACACCGCGGCGCGCGTCGAACTGGCGGCAGATATGGTCCGAAAACCGCTCCGGTTGCCCCTGCCGCACGCGCCAGGGGTAGATCCGCCGCCCGACGAGCAGCACCACGCCCGAGCGCGCCGCGGTGCAGGCGTCGAAGGCACTGGGCGCGCCGTGGGCATGCGGCATAAGCAGGTCGGTGACGTCGAGGTTGAGCACCGCGCGCGCTTCCGCCAGGAACCGCCATTTCGCGATCTCGAAGACCAGCGCCTGGCCAAGCGGCGCGCGCCAGGGGTCGGCGGCGGGGTGCTCCATCCGGTCCTTGCCGGGCGCGTCGGGGGCGAGGAACGGGTGGCTTTCCGGCCCCATTCCGGGCTTGCCGAGCGGCACCGGGCTTTCGAGCACCGCGACCGCCATCGCAAGCCCGCGCCCCGCCATCAGCGCCTCGAGCCGGCGGGCGAATTGTTCCGCGCTCGGCCCGGTGCTGTCGGGCGGCGCACGGTTGAGGATCACCGCGCCGCTCGCGCCGTGCTGGTCGTGATGCCAGCTCAGCCAGTCGACCACGGTCGAGGGGCTTTCCTCGAGCCGCTGGCCAAAAAGCACGTTGGCCCCGGCGAAAAGCGCGCGCGCGGGGGCGTCGGCGGCGATCTCGCGGATCACGAACTCCGGCCCCGCGCCATCTGCGCCCGTGGCCGCTTCCTCCTGCGCGGAGGCATCGGTGCCGGCGACGTAATCGGCGATTTCCACCTCGTCGCCGGGTTCGGGCGCGGCCTCCGCCGCGTCGGGGGCAGGGGGCTCTTCCGCGGCGATCTCGGCGGGCTCCGCGGCCAGCGCGATGCGCAGCGGCCCCTCGGCCGGCGCGCGCGCGCTGACCATCACGCCGCCCGACACCTCGCGCCGTTCGAGCACGGTGACGCAACCCTCGGGCTGCTCCGCGGCGATCTGGGAGGCGCGGCAGGGGTTGGCAAGGAAGATCCGCAGCATCCGGCAGGGCGCACCCTCGTGCATCTCCTCCCAGGCGAGCGCGTCGAGCAGCGCGGGCGTGCCCGCATCCTCGGCCCGCAATTGCCGCCGGATCACCTGTGCTTCGCCCATGACTGCCTCACTCGTTTCCCCCTTTTTCCTAGCAGCCCGCGGCCCCCCGCGCAAATTCGCCCCGGGAATTCGCCGCAATGCGCGCTGCTTTGTCGTTGGAATGGCAACACTTCTTTGGCAATGTGGCGGGAAAGTACGAGCAGTGACGAGGGTGACATGGCACGGGTGCGCGAAGTTGGAACGCTCTGGATCGGGGGCGCGCTCAGCTGGATGGAGCAGCTCTGCCTGAAAAGCTTCGTCGATGCCGGGCAGAAGATCACGCTCTTCTCCTATGACTTCATCCCGAACGTGCCGGAGGGGGTGATCCACCGCTCGGGGCGCGAGATCATCGACACCGACGATTTCATCAAATACGAGCGCAAGGACAGTTTCGCGCTCTTCGCCGACTGGTTCCGGCTGCACATGATCGCGCAGAACCCCGGCATGATCTGGATCGACACCGACGTCTATTGCTGGCGCCCGATGGACTATGACAGCGATTACGTCATGGGCTATGAGCTGCCCGACAGCGACCGGGTGAACAACGCCGTGCTCGGCCTGCCCGCCGACAGCGCGATCCTGCGCGAGATGATCGCCTTCACCGACGACCGCTTCGCGATCCCGCCCTTCCTCAAGCCGAAGCTGCAGGAGGAATATCGCGCGGCGGCGGCGGCGGGCAGCCCGGTGCATGTCACCCAGCAGCCCTGGGGCGTCTGGGGGCCGATGATGGTCACCCATTTCGTGCGCAAGCTCGGCCTCGCGGCCGAGGTGCAGCCGATGGAGGCCTTCTACCCGATCCCCTTCCCGGAGCGCACGATGATGATCCGCTCCGCCGAAAAGGCGGAGGCACGGATGACCGAAGCCACCACGGCGCTGCATCTCTGGGCCTCGAACAAGCGCGAGCTGGGGCTGCGCTTCAACGGCATTCCGGCGCCCGGCTCTTTCCTCGACAAGCTCTTGAAGAAACACGGCATTCGCCCCGAATTCGCACCGATCAAGAGCCGCGCGAAACTGGTCTTCGAGGCGGCCGCGCCCGATGCCGCGCTGCTCGACCGGGTCGGGCTCGATCAGATCTCCTCGGTCGCCGATCTTGGCGGCACCTCGCCCGGGCTGATCGCCGCGGCGCATGACAAATGGGATTGTGACATCACGCTGATCGACCTTTTGCCCGATGGCAAATGGCCCGCGGCGCCCTCGGACTGGGTTGCGACCTATTGCGCGCATCTGGCGGAGAAGGGCATCGACGCGGGGCGCATCCGCGTCGTGCATCGCGCCGCCGATCTGCGCCCGGTCGATCTGGTGCTGAACCTCTCGGGCTTTGGCGACGTGAACAAGGTCAAGCATCTCGCCCCCGTGCTGGAGCAGGCGCTGCATGCCGACAGCCGCATGCTGATGGACATTCGCAAGGGGACCGGCTCCTATCCGTTCCTGCGCGATTTCGGCACCAACGAGACGGTGGAGGAACTGGGCGACGGGGCGGGGGGCAAGATCACCCGCATCCTCTTCACCCCCAATCCGCCCGCGCCCGAAAGCGATGCCGGCTGGGCCGAGATCGCGCGTGGCCTCGCCGGGCCGGAGGGTTTCTATCGCGACAACGGATCGCACAGTTTCCTTTTCATCCCGCGCTCGAAGAAGGTGCTCGTCGTCACCTTCGACAATCTCGACATCGCGATGAACAAGCGCGAGGACCGCCGGCCCTGGGGCTTCTCCTTCATCGAGAAACAGGGCTGGTCGATGCTCGGCGTGATGGCGGGCGGCTGGACCTGGTATCGCGACGACTGGGTCGGCAGCGAATTCGACCGCCTCGCCGCGGAAGGGTTCTTCGCGCAGTTCGAGCGGGTGGTGTTCTACGGCGCCTCGATGGGGGGCTATGCGGCCTGCGCCTTTTCCGGCGCCTGCCCGGGGGCCGATGTGGTGGCGATCTCGCCGCAATCGACGCTCGACCAGGCCGTTGTGCCCTGGGAAACCCGTTACAAGGTGGTCTGGGACAAGGATTTTTCCGGCAAATATGGCGATGCGGCGCAGGTGAGCGGTGCCGCGCGGCGGGTGACGATCCTTTACGACCCCTACGAACCGCTCGACCGCGGCCATGCCGACCGCTTCGCGGGCGCCAATGTGATGAAGCTGCGCACGCCGATGATGGGGCACCGGCTGGGCTCCTCGCTCAACCAGATGGGGATTCTGACGCCGATCATCCTCGGCGCGCTCGACGGCACGTTGACCGAGGGCGAATTCTATCGCCGCCTGCGCGCGCGCCGCGACTTCGCCCGCTATCAGCGCGAGCTTTTCCTGCGCGCGGTCGAACACGGTCACAAGCGGCTGGCGAAACGCTTCGGCCAATGGGTGCTCAGGCGCGGCGACAACCGGGCGATCCGGCTTGGCCTGCAGGATCTGTGAACCCGTCCAAAATGTCGCAGGGGTCGGGCCGCGAATCTTGACCTAGGTCAAAGTTCGGCCCCGCGGCATCCCCTAGAAAAGTCTCATCAGGTTTCTGATCTCCCTGAAATACGGCGCAAGCCGGGGAAACCTGAAACGAGAGCCCAGACGTTCTCCCTCGTCGGGTTCCATCAATGCGCTGCGGGCCTCCCTCCCGCAGCGCTTTAATTTTCGGGGGTCCGGATCTGCGCCGCCCTGGGGTCATCATCGAAAACACTTGCCTTTCCGGTGGCTTGCATGCCTTCATCGCGGCCTCGGGTGCCCGTTTCGGGCGCCGGGGCGGGGCAGCCCGCCCTAGTGACAAATCCTTTCGGAGCAATTGCATTGACGAAAACTCTCCTCATCGCCGTGGCCTTCGCCCTCGCCGGGCTTACGATGGCCCAGGCCGGATCCTCCTCGAAGAAGATCAGCATCGACAACGACGGCGGCGGGCGGTTCAGCGGCCATGCCGGCAGCGACTGGACCCCCGACGACCTGAAGCGGATGGTGGCCCAGCAGATCTGCGGCGGCCCGCTGCCGCGCCGGTTCGATCTGCGCACGATGAGCGGCTTCTGGCTTTTCAGCGGCAGCTGCTGAACGCAGAAAAAAGCCCCGGGCCAGAGGTCCGGGGCAATGCGCTCTCGCGCGGGAGGATCCGATGAAGAAGGATCAGAGAAGTTTCACCTGCGTGCCGATCGGGCAGAGCTCGTACAGCTCCTCGACCTGCTGATTGAAGAGGCCGATGCAGCCCGAGGAGCTCTTGCGGCCGATCTTGCGGGTGTCGTGGGTGCCGTGGATGATATAGGCGGGCCAGCTCAGATACATCGCGCGGGTGCCGAGCGGATTGTCCGGCCCGGGGGGCATCGGGTGCAGGCTCGGGTCATGCTCGATCATGCTTGCGGTGGGGGTCCAGCTCGGGCCGACCTTCTTGCGCACGATCTCGGTGTAACCGGTCTTCGTCAGCTCGGGGCTGCGCGGCACCGAGGTCGGGTAAAGCCGGTAATCCGCCCCGTCGACCGCCCAGTAATGCAGCGCCTTCGACACCGTGTCGGCGATCAGCGTGACCTTGTCGAGATTGTCGAAATGGTCGCGCCAGTCGATCTCGCGGAACGACGAGATATTGGCGCGTTCCTGCGGCGCGACGATCGCCTGCTGCTCTGCCATCGGAATGTCCTGCGTGCCGGCGCGGACGATCGCGGGGGCGAAGAGGGTGACGGCACCGGCGCCAAGCGCGGCGCGTCGGGTGAGCAGCGGTCTGGTCATCGGGGTTCTGTCCTGCTTCATGACTTGTGGCTTCATGTTTCGTTGAGGCATGGTCTCACGATCATGCTGCGGGTGCAAATCACACGCCCTCACGAAGGGGAGAGCGATCGCAAAAGCCCTCCCGAAGGAGGGCTTTTGCGCAATGTCGGGCCGGATTACTTCGGCGCGATCATCATCACCATCTGCCGGCCCTCGAGCTTCGGCATCGACTCGATCTTGCCGGCCTCGCCCACGTCGCCGGCGACGCGGTTGAGCAGTTCGAGGCCAAGCCCCTGGTGCGCCATCTCGCGGCCACGGAAGCGCAGGGTGATCTTCACCTTGTCGCCATCCTCGAGGAACTTCATCACCGAGCGCATCTTCACCTCGTAGTCATGGGTGTCGGTGCCGGGACGGAACTTGATTTCCTTGATCTCGATGATCTTCTGCTTCTTGCGCGCCTCGGCCTCTTTCTTCTGCTGTTCGTATTTGAACTTGCCGAAGTCCATGATCTTGCACACCGGCGGAACCGCGGAGGGCGAGATTTCCACGAGGTCGAGCCCGGCCTCTTCCGCCATCATCATCGCGCGCGCGGGGGTGACGACGCCGACGTTCTCCCCGTCCGCACCGATCAGGCGGATCTCGGGGGCGCGGATACGGTCGTTGATCCGGGGGCCGGTGTCGCGTTGCGGCGGGGCGTTATGCGGTCTGCGGGCTATGGCGGGACTCCTTCAGTGGCCATACGGAATGGCGCGCAAAATAGTGTTCTCGCCCGCCGCTTTCAACCGCAATCGGGACGGGATCCTCGGCGAAAAGGCGCGCAAGGGGGAAATCGGACATGCGTCGCACCTTTTTAAGGCGGCGCGGGGGGACCATATAGGCCCCGTCACGGATCCCAATCGAGAAGGGGGAGCACATGAACAAGGTGATCGGTATCGTCGTGGTGATCGCGGCGGTTGCGGCGGGGGCGTGGTATTTCACCCGCACGCCCGAGGGCGACATGGCCGCCGACAAGGCGGCGGAGACGGCGGCGGGCGCCGCGCAGGATGCCGGCGCTGCGGCGAATGATGCCGCGGCGACGACCGTCGATGCGGTCAAGGACGCGGCCGACAAGGCCGGCGCGGCGGTGACGGATGCCGCCAGCACCGCGACCGAGGCGGCCACCGACGCCGCCCAGGCGGTGGGCGATGCGGCCGGTGCCGCGGTCGACGGCGCGAAGGATGCGGCAAGCGAAGCCGCCACCACCGCGGGCGAGGCGGTCTCGGGTGCGGTGGATGCCGCCAAGGGCGCGGCCGATGCGGCGATGCAGGGTGCGAGCGATGCCGCGGGCGCGGCCGTCGATGCGGCGAAGGCGACCACCGACACCGTCACCGGCGCGGTGAGCGATGCGATGCCGGCCGCGGATGACGCGTCTGCGCTGAGCGTCGACAACTTCGACGCCGACAAGGTCTCGGCGCTGATCGACGCCTCGGCGCTGCCCGACACGATGAAGACCTCGCTCAAGGCCTCGGTCGAGGCCGCGCGCCAGAACCCGGCCCTGGTGCAGGGCGTGGTCGATCAGGTGAAGGCCGCGCTCGGCATGTGAGCCGGCCCCGGTCCGAAACGGAAGCGCCGCCCCCCGGGGCGGCGTTTCGCATTCTGGCGGCGGGGAAGGGGGCGCCGCCCCCTCTTTCCTTCGGAAATTCACCCCCGGGATATTTCGCCTCTGTAGAATGCAGCTTCTATAGAGCTCAAATATCCCGGGGTGAATTGGCCGCAGGCCAAGAGGGGCAGCGCCCCTTGCGCCGGTCAAACGCAAAGGCCGCCCCCTGCGGAGCGGCCTCGCGCGTCGGCGGGTTTCACCCGGATCAGATCCCCTCGCCGACGAAAGCCTTTTCCACCACGAATTCGCGCGGCTCGGAATTCGCGCCCTCGCGCAGGCCAAATCCCTCGAGCACCGCCATCACGTCCTTGTTGAAGGCGAGCGAGCCGCAGATCATCGCGCGGTCATGTTCGGCGTCCATCGGCGCGATGCCGAGATCGGCGAAGACCTTGCCGGAGGTCAGGTTGTCGGTGATCCGGCCCTGGTGGTGGAACTCTTCGCGTGTCGCGGTCGGGTAGTATTTCAGCTTGCCCTCGACCATCTCGCCGATCAGCGGATCGTTCACGAGGTCTTCGACCAGCTTGCGGCCATATTCCAGCTCGGCGACGGTGCGGCAGGTGTGCATCATCACCACTTCCTCGAATTTCTCGTAGGTCTCCGGCTCGCGCATCAGGCTCGCGAAGGGGGCGATGCCGGTGCCGGTGGCGAGGAACCACACCCGCTTGCCCGGGATCAGCGCGTCGAGCACCAGCGTGCCGACGGGCTTCGGGCGCAGGATGATCTGATCGCCCACGTTGATGTGCTGCAGCTTCGAGGTGAGCGGCCCGTCTGGCACCTTGATCGAGTAGAATTCGAGCTCCTCGTCCCAGGCGGGCGAGGCGATCGAATAGGCGCGCAGCAGCGGTTTGCCCTTCTCGTCGAGCAGGCCGATCATCACGAACTCGCCCGAGCGGAAGCGCAGCGTCTGCGGCCGCGTCACACGGAAGGAGAACAGCCGGTCGGTCCAGTGGTGGACCGAGGTCACGGTCTGGGCGTCGGGGAGCGTCTTCACGGGCGGGATGGTTTTCGTTTCGGTCACAACGGTCTCATTCTTCAGGGGCCCGGGGAGGGGCGGCTGACAGGGCGCGCCGGTCGCGCGCGATAACATATGCCGCGGATACCTCTTCGCGGCGCGTCCCTGCCTTGATCCAGCGCAAGTCTGCGCCCTCGTTTTACGGCGCGGCGCGCGGGGCGGAAAGCGCAAACTCAGCCGGCGAGCCGCGCGCGGTAGTCATGTGCGGCCCAGTCGGCGCGGGCGCGCCACTGCTCGGCGGGCTGGCGCAGGGCCAGATCGTCGGGGATCTCGACCTCGTCGATGCCCGAGCGGCGCGCCATCGCATATTGATCGGCGATCACCGGCCCGACCGCGCGGATGCGTCCGGCAAAGCCCGCCGCGCGCAGCCGGCGCGCATGGGTGAAGCCGCGCCCGTCCGCGAAGGAGGGGAACACGATGCGCACCATCCCGGCCCCGGCGACGAGATCCGCGATGGTATCGGTCGCGGTCTCGGGGCGGATCTCGACCGCGGTGCCGGTGAAGTCCTCGGCATGGAAACCGTCGTCACGCACGATCACGCTCATGCCACTTTCTCCTTGTTTTCAGTCTCTTGCGCCTCGGCGCTGGTGCGCACCGGCTTGCCGCCGATGAAATGGATGCCGCATTCGGTCTTTTGCGAGCCGCGCCAGCGCCCGGCGCGCGGGTCTTCGCCGGGCTTCACGGGAGAGGTGCAGGGCGCGCAGCCGATTGAGGGGTAGCCCTGCGCCACCAGCGGATGCCGGGGCAGCCGGTTCTCGGCCATGTAATCCTGCAGATCCTCCCGCCCCCAATAGGCGAGCGGGTTGATCTTCATGCGGGTTTCGGTCTCGACCTCGAAGAAGTCGACACTCGCGCGGGTGGCGCCCTGGAACCGCTTGCGCCCGGTGATCCAGGCGTCGAAACCGGAAAGCGCGTTTTCCAGCGGCACCGTCTTGCGCAGCGCGCAGCAGGCGTCGGTGTTGAACTGGTGCAGCGTGCCGTCGGGATCGTCGAGCGCGAGCGCGCTGTCCGCCGCGCGGATCACCCGCACGTCGGTCAGCCCGAACTGCGCCGAGACCTCGCGCTGATAGGCGAGCGTCTCCTCGAAGAGCATCAGCGTGTCGATGAAGAGCACCGGCGTGCCCGGCGCGATCAGCGAAACCATGTGCAAGAGCACCACCGACTCGGCGCCGAAGCTCGACACCAGCGCGACCTCGCCGGTGTCGGGATCCTTCAGCGCCTTCTCCATCACCGAAATCGCCGCGTGGTGGCGATAGCGGCCATTGAGCGCGGTGACCCGCGTCGCGATGTCAGGCAGCATGACGCGCCTCGCCATAAAGCGCTTCCTTGAACGGCGCGGGGCCGAGCCGGCGGAAGGCCGCGACGAAGCTTTCGCCCTCGGCGCGCAGCGCGAGATAGGCGCGCAAAAGCCGCTCCAGCGCCGGGGTAACCTCCTCATAGGCGAAGCCCGGGCCCATCTTCTCGCCGATCGCCATTTCCGGCCCCGGATCGCCGCCGAGCGTGATCTGGTAATTCTCGACGCCCGCGCGGTCGAGGCCGAGAATGCCGATGCCGCCGACATGGTGATGGCCGCAGGCATTGATGCAGCCCGAGATCTTGATCGCGAGCGCGCCGATCTCCTCCTCGAGGCCGATCGCCTTGAAATGGGTGGCGATTTCCTCCGCGAGCGGGATCGAGCGCGCGGTGGCGAGCGCGCAATAGTCCATGCCGGGGCAGGCGATGATGTCGGAAATCAGTCCGACATTCGCGGTGCCCAGCCCGGCCGAGACAAGCGCGGTGAAGAGCGCAGGCAGATCGTCCTTCGCCACATGCGGCAGCACGATGTTCTGCGCATGGCTCACGCGCAGCTCGCCCGCCGAGTAGCGCTCGGAGAGATCGGCCAAAAGCCGCATCTGATCGGCCGAGGCATCGCCCGGCTCGGCGCCATGCGCCTTGAGCGAGACGGTGACGATCGCGTAATCGGGCCGGCGATGGGGCGCGAGATTGTGGCGCGCGAAGGCGGCAAAGGCCGGATCGACGGCGAGGGTCTTCTCGAAGAACGCGGTCTCGCGCGCGGGCAGATCGGGCAGCGCGAACTGTTCCGCGATCGCCGCCAGAACCTGCTGGTCGACGCCGGTGAAGACCGCGCGGGTGCGGGCGAATTCCTGCTCGACCGCGGCGCGGAAGGCCTCGATCCCCGACTCAAAAACGGTGATCTTGATGCGCGCCTTGTACTTGTTGTCGCGCCGCCCGGCGAGGTTATAGGCCGAAACCACCGCCTCGAGATAGGGCAGGATGTCCGCCGCCGGCAGGAAGTCGCGCAGCGCCTGACCGATCATCGGGGTCCGGCCAAGGCCGCCGCCGACGAACACGCGGAAGCCGATTTCGCCATCGCGCTCAACCAGTTGCAGCCCGACGTCATGGGCGCGGATCACCGCGCGATCCTGCGCGCTGCCGGTGATCGCGATCTTGAACTTGCGCGGCAGGAACTGGAATTCGGCGTGGTCACTCGACCATTGCCGGATCAGCTCCGCCCAGGGGCGCGGATCGGCGATCTCGTCTGCGGCGGCACCGGCAAAGGCGTCGGTCGTCACGTTGCGGATCGTGTTGCCCGAGGTCTGGATCGCGTGCATCTGAACGTCGGCGAGCGCGTCGATGATCTCGGGCACATCGGTCAGCTTCGGCCAGTTGAACTGGATGTTCTGGCGCGTGGTGAAATGGCCGTAGCCGCGATCCCAGCGCTCGGCGATCATCGCGAGCTGGCGCATCTGCGCGGCGCTGAGCGTGCCATAGGGGATCGCGACGCGCAGCATATAGGCGTGCAGCTGCAGATAAAGCCCGTTCATCAGCCGCAGCGGACGGAACTCGTCCTCGGTCAGCGCGCCGGACAGACGGCGTTCGACCTGCGCGCGGAACTGTGCCGCGCGGGTCCGCACGAAGGCTTCGTCGAAGTCGGAATAATTATACATGCGCGGCCTCCGGGCGGCGAAGGGAAGGGCCCTGAGCGCGGAAGCGCTCGCGGAAATGCACGGGTTCGGGGCCCGCGGGCCCGGCGCGCATCTCGGCCAGATAGGCGCCGACGACGACGCCGGTCTGGCCGAGCGCCTTCAGGAGACGCAGCTCGGCCTCGGCCTCGTCGGTCAGCAGCTCGGCCTCGGCGAGGCGGGGCGTCCATTGCCCGGCATCGGTGAGATAGACGACGTGACCGCCGCGCAGATCATTGGCGGTGACGACTTTCGGGGGGAAGGGGCGGCTCATATCACATGCTCCAGAAGGGCGGTGGCGCCCGCGCGCGGCGCGAGCCCGAGAAGGATGACGGCGGGGCCGGAGAGATCGGCGGCCGCCTGTGGCAGGGTGGCGAGCGTCGCCGGACAGATCCGCTGCTCGGGGCGCGAGGCGTTCTCGACCAGCGTCACCGGGGTCTCGGCGGGCGCGCCATGCATCATCAGCCGCCCCTGAATGAAGCGCGCCGCGGCCTTGCCCATGTAGATCGCGGCGACCGCGCCGGGACGGGCGAGCGCGGCCCAGTCGCTTTCGCTGTAGCCTTCGGCGTCATGGCCGGTGACCAGACGCAGCTCCTTGTTGCGGCCGCGTTCGGTCAGGCTCTGGCCAAGCGCGGCGGCCGCGGCGGAGGCGGCGGTGATGCCCGGCAGCACGCGATAGGGGATGGCTGCGAGCTCGAGCGCGGCGGTCTCCTCGCCGAGCCGGCCGAAAACCGCGGGATCGCCGGATTTCAGCCGCAGCACCGAACGCCCCTCGCGCGCGAAGCCGAGGATCAGCCCGGTGATCGTCTCCTGTGCGAGCGAGGGGCCGAAGCCCTGCTTGCCGACCTCGATCAGGAGCGCCTGCGGCCCGGCGAGCGCCAGTACTTCCGGCCCGACGAGCCGGTCGTGCAGCACGACATCGGCCTCGGCCAGCGCGCGGGCGACGGCGAGGGTGACATGATCCGCCGCGCCCGGGCCGGCACCGGCGAAGGTCACGAGAGGGGTCTGATCGGGGCGGGTCATGGCGGTCTCCTTTGCAGGGAATATAGGAAATTATCCTTCCAAAGCGCCATACCCCCTTGCAGATAAGGAACGCTGTTCCATAGTATCGGCGATCAAACCCCGATTTCCCGGGAAATGGAGAAAAGGCGAATGGCTGTCCGGCTCGACGACATGGATCGGAAGATCCTTTCCCAGCTGCAGGAGGATGCGGCGCAGTCGCTCGACGAGATCGCGCGCAAGGTCGGCTCCTCGAAGACGCCGGTCTGGAACCGGATCCGCAAGATGAAGGAGCTCGGCGTGATCGGGCGGCAGACGGTGATCCTCGACGCCGAGGCGCTGGGGCTCGAGGCCTGTTTCTTCGTGCTGATCCGCACCTCGGAACACGAGGCCGACTGGCAGCGCAAGTTCCTCGACGTCTTGCGCGCGCGCCCCGAGGTGCTCGAGGCGCACCGGCTTGCCGGCGACATCGACTACATTCTGAAGGTGCGGGTGAAGAACGCGCGCGCCTATGACCAGTTCTATCAGGCGCTGATCTCCGAGGTGAAGATCTACAACGTCACCGCGCTGCTGAGCATGGAAGAGATCAAGTCGACGACATTGCTGCCGCTTTAAGCGGGGAGGGGGCGCTGCCCCCGTCTCCTGCGGAGACCCCCCGAGGTATTTTCGGCAAGATGAAAGCGGCTTTCTTCTTGGCCGAAATACTCCGGGGGTCCGGGGGCGGCGCCCCCGGCCGGTTTCAGGCCGCGTCGAGCGCGGAGAGGATCGCGCCGAAATCGGCGGCCTTCAGGCTCGCGCCGCCGACGAGCGCGCCGTCGACGTTCGAGGTCGCGAAGATCTCCGTCGCGTTCGAGGGTTTCACCGAGCCGCCGTAGAGGAGTCGCACCGCCGCCCCTTCGGCGCCGAAGCGCGCGACGAGTTCGGAGCGCAGGAAGTCATGCACCTCGGCGATCTGCGCGAGCGTCGGTGTACGGCCGGTGCCGATCGCCCAGACCGGCTCGTAGGCGATCACCGTATTCGCGCCGGTGGCGCCATCGGGGGTCGAATCGAAGAGCTGCTTGCCGACCACTTCGAGGGTTTCCTCGGCGTCGCGCTGCGCCTCGGTCTCGCCGACGCAGATCACGGTGACGAGGCCCTCGGCCCGCGCGGCCTCGGCCTTGGCGCGCACGATCGCATTCGTCTCGCCATGATCGGCGCGGCGCTCGGAATGGCCGAGGATCACATGGCTCGCGCCGCAATCGCGCAGCATCGCCGCGGCGATGTCGCCGGTATGCGCGCCCGAGGCTTTCATGTGGCAATCCTGCCCGCCGACGGCGATCTTGCCCGCCGCCACCTCCGCCATCGCCGCGACCAGCGTCGCGGGCGGGCAGAGCAGCACCTCGGATTTCGGGTTCGGGTGGGCGGCGATCAGCGCGCTCACCTCGGCGAGGCTCGCCTTCACCCCGTTCATCTTCCAGTTGCCTGCCGCGAGTTTCCGACGCATCCGCCCCTCCATTGCTGTGTCCGGGGCGAGATTAGGCGAGGCCGCGCGAGGGCGAAAGGGGCGATGGCGCTATCAGCCCGCGTCCGCGTCGCGGAACTTGATCGATTCGCCGCAACCGCAGGTTTCGACGACGTTCGGATTGCGGAACTTGAAGCCGCTTTCCAGAAGCCCGGTCTCATAGTCGATCTCGGTGCCGATCATGAACATCTGCGCGAGCGGCGCGATCAGCACGCGCGCGGGGCCGTCCTCGACCACGAGATCCATCGGATCGGCCTCGGCGGCGATCTCCATCGTGTATTCCATGCCCGCGCAGCCGCCCTTCTTCACCCCGATGCGAAAGCCCGCGGCCTGTTCGCGCGCCATCAACGCGGCGATCTGCGCCGCGGCGGCGGGGGTGAGGGTGACGGGCGGTTTTCCGGGCTGGGCGAACATCGGGCTCTCCTTGACAGGATCAAGATAGGCGCCGGGGGGCGGCACGGCAAGCCGCCCCCCGGGATCGGTCACAGAAACGGGTAGTCGGTGTAGCCCTCGGCGCCGCCGCCATAAAGCAGCTTGGCGCGCAGCGGATTGAGCGGCGCGTCGCGTTCCAGACGCACGGGCAGATCAGGGTTGGCGATGAAGGCGCGGCCAAAGGCCACCGCCGTGGCCTTGCCCGTGGCGACGGTCTCGAGCGCCATCTCGCGGCTGTAGCCGTTGTTCGCGACATAGGGCGCGGCGATCTGCTCGCGCAGCGCCTCGAGCGCGCCCGCAGGCCAGTCGCGCGGGCCGCCCGTCTGCCCCTCGACCATATGAACGAAGGCCAGATCGCGCGCATTCAGCGCCGCGATCACCGCCGAGAAGAGCGCCGGCGTGTCGCTGTCGAGCCCGACATTGTTCGCGTTCGAGAAGGGCGAGATCCGGATGCCGACGCGCCCCGGCCCCCAGACGCCGGTGACCGCGTCGACCACCTCGGTCAGGAACCGCACCCGGTTCGCGATCGAGCCGCCGTAGCCGTCCGTGCGCTGGTTCGAGGTGTCGCGCAGGAACTGGTCGATCAGATAGCCGTTCGCGCCGTGGATCTCGACGCCGTCGAAACCGGCCTCCTTGGCGCAGGCGGCGGCATGGGCGTAATCGGCGAGCGTCTGCGCGATATCCTCCTCGGTCATCGCGCGCGGCAGCGCGGTCTCGACGAAACCGGTGCCGTCGAAGGTCTTCGCTGCGGCGCTCAGCGCCGAAGGGGCAAGCGGCGTCGCGCCGTCGATGATCGTCGGATGCGAGACGCGGCCCACATGCCAGAGCTGCGGCACGATCTTGCCGCCCTCGGCATGCACGGCCTCGGTGATCCTGCGCCAGCCCGCGATCTGTTCGTCGCTGTAGATGCCGGGCGTCCAGGCATAGCCCTGCGCCACGGGCGAGATCTGCGTGCCCTCGGTCACGATCAGCCCGGCGGAGGCGCGCTGGCGATAATACTCGACCATCAGATCGGTCGGCACGCGCGCGGGGGCGCGGTTGCGGGTGAGCGGCGCCATCACGAGGCGGTTCGAAATCTCGATCGCGCCGAGGCGGCCGGGGGAGAAAAGCGTGTCGGTCATGTCATGTCCCTGCTGGGCGCGAAAGGCGCCGAAGTGAACGGTGCGGTTCAAAATGGGGCGTTTCGGCGCCCGGGCAAGGGGGCTGCCCGCACAGGGGGCTGAGCGCCGCCGCACCGTAGGGCGCGCGCCGTCACATGAAGCCGAGTTCGAGCCGCGCCTCTTCGGACATCATGTCCATACCCCATTGCGGATCGAAGGTCATCTCGACATCGACCGAGCGCACGCCGCCCACCGCCTCGACCGCGTTCTGCACCCATTCGGGCATCTCGCCGGCCACCGGACAGCCGGGCGCGGTGAGCGTCATCAGGATCTTCACATCGCCCTCGTCCGAGATCCTGATCGTGTAGATCAGCCCGAGATCGTAGATGTTCACCGGAATTTCCGGGTCATAGACGGTGCGGCAGGCCTCGACCACGCCATCGAAAAGCGGGTGTTCGGTGTCGGAAGGCTGGATCAGCGGCGCGCCCTCGGGCAGCGGCTCGGCCTGGGTGTTCATGGCATGTCCCATAAGCGATAGTCGAGCGTTTATATAGGGAATGACGGCGGAAGGTAAAGCCCGCCAAAGGGGGGAAACGCGGCGAAATCGGGGTGCGTGACGACGCGACGCTTGAAATGCGCGGGGCTTTGGCGGAGCGTTGCGGCATTTGAAGGGGAGGAGATTGTGATATTGACTTCAGTCAACGCATCAAGGATCTCGCGGCGCGTTCGCGTCACGCCAGCCAGCACGCCCTGACCGAGGAGGCGACGAAGACCTCGGTCGTGATGCCGCTGATCCAGGCGCTCGGCTTCGATGCCTTCAGCCTCGACGAGGTGGTGCCCGAATTCGTCGCCGACGTCGGCATCAAGAAGGGCGAGAAGATCGACTTCGCGCTGAAGATCGCGGGCAAGACGGCGATCCTGCTCGAGGTGAAGCCGATCTCGATGGAACTCGGCTCGGCGCAATACAGCCAGCTTTTCCGCTATTTCTCCACCGTCGAGGCGCGGCTCGCGATCCTCACCAACGGGCGCGAGATCTGGTTCTTCTCCGATATCGACGAACGCAACCGGATGGACCGCAAGCCCTTCTTCACCTTCGATCTGCAGAATTACGACGAGCGCCAGGTGGAGGAACTCGCCCGCTTCCAGAAGGCCGATTTCGACATCGAGAAGATCCTCGAGGCGGCCTCGAACCTGCGTTTCGTCAAGGCGGCGGCGGCCGAGATCGCGCGCCAGCTCGCCGGGCCCGACGACGATTTCGTGCGCTTCTTCGGACGCCATATCTACGAGGGCAGCATGACGAAGGCGGTGGTGGAAACGCTGCGCCCGGCGATTCAGGCGGCGCTCGACGAGGTGGTGCGCAACCGCATCCAGGAGCGGCTGAACCTGACCTTCGGCAAGGACGCGCCGCAGATCGAGGCGGGCGAGAAGAAACCCGCCGATCCGGGGGCGGGCAGCGAAATCGTCACCACCGAGGAGGAGATCCAGGCCTTCATGATCGTGCGCGCGATCGCTTCGCGGGTGGCGCCGGTCGCCCGGATCACGATGCGCGACGCCAAAAGCTATTGCAGCATCTTCGTCGACGACAACAACCGCAACCCGGTCTGCCGGCTGCATTTCAACGCGAAGACGGTGAAAACGGTCAGCCTGTTTTCGCCGCAGCCGGACAAGACCGAGACGAAACACCAGATCGAGGATCTCTCCGAGATCTACGGCTTCGCCGAGCAGATCGTCGCCACGGTGCAAAGCTACCTCTGAAACGGGCGCCGCCCCTTCATCTTGCCGAAAATACCTCGGGGTCCGGGGCGGCGCCCCGGTCCGCCCTTGACCCGGGCGCGGCGCCGGGTCACATCGCAGCCATGGTTCCGCTCGACAAACTCGCTCAGATCACCGACCGCTTCGAGTTTCTCGAGGCGAAGCTGAACGCGACCGCGACGCCCAGCGAGATCGCCACGCTCTCGCGCGAATATTCCGAGCTGAAACCGGTGGTCGATCAGATTGCCGCCTATCGCCAGGCGCTCGATGATGTGACCGAGGCGGAGGGCTGGCTTGCCGATCCCGAGATGAAGGGGCTGGCCGAGGAGGAACTGCCGCGCCTCAAGGCCCGCATCCCCGAGATGGAACAGGCGCTGCGCCTTGCCCTTCTGCCGAAGGATGCCGCCGATGCGCGCCCCGCGATCCTCGAGATCCGCCCGGGAACGGGGGGCGAGGAGGCGGCGCTGTTCGCGGGCGACCTTCTGCGGATGTATCAGCGTTATGCCGAGACGATGGGCTGGCGTTTCGAGCTCCTCGATTTCACGCCGACCGAACTTGGCGGCGTGAAGGAGGCGGTCGCGCGGATCGAGGGCGAGGGCGTCTTCGCGCGCCTCAAATACGAAAGCGGCGTCCACCGCGTGCAGCGCGTGCCCGAGACCGAGGCGGGCGGGCGGATCCACACCTCCGCCGCCACCGTCGCGGTGCTGCCCGAGGCGGAGGAGGTCGACATCGAGATCCCCGCCGCCGAGATCCGCATCGACACGATGCGCTCCTCGGGCGCGGGCGGCCAGCACGTCAACACCACCGACTCGGCGGTGCGCATCACCCATCTGCCGACCGGGATCGTGGTGACCTCCTCGGAGAAATCGCAGCACCAGAACCGCGCCAATGCGATGGCGGTGCTGCGCGCCCGGCTTTACGAGCTCGAACGCGAGCGGCTCGCCTCCGAGCGCTCCGCCGACCGGCGCGCGCAGGTCGGTTCGGGCGATCGGTCCGAACGGATCCGCACCTACAATTTCCCGCAGGGCCGGATGACCGACCACCGCATCAACCTCACGCTCTACGCGCTCGCTCAGATCATGAACGGCGATCTCGGCCCGGTGATCGAGGCGCTGATCGCCGACGATCAGGCGGCGCGGCTCGCGGAGATGGGCGCATGAGGGCGCAGGACGCGCTTGTCCTCGGCACCCGGCGGCTGAGTGCCGCGGGGATCGAGGGGGCGGCGACCGATGCGCGCCGGCTGATGGCGCATGCGCTGGGCGTGGCGCCCGAGCGGCTGATGCTCGCGCTGCAGGACGCGATCACACCGGACCAGCAGGCGGTGTTCGACGCGGCCCTTACCGCGCGGGAGGCGCGCCAGCCGGTCGCGCAGATCACCGGGCTGCGCCGCTTCTGGGGGCAGGAATTCCGCGTCACCCGCGACACGCTCGACCCGCGTCCCGAGACCGAGATCCTCGTCGAGGCGGCGCTCGAGAAACCCTTCGTGAAGCTGATCGACCTGGGCACCGGCACCGGCTGCATCCTGCTCAGCCTGCTGAAATCCATGCCTTTCGCCACCGGCCTCGGCACCGATCAGTCCGAGGCGGCGCTGACCGTGGCCGCGGAAAACGCCGCCCGCCTTGGCCTTGAGAAACGCGCGCGGTTCCAGCGCGCCGACTGGTTTGCCGGCGTCACCGGGCGCTTCGATCTGATCGTCTCGAACCCGCCCTATATCGCCGAAAGCGAGATGGCGGGGCTTGCCCCCGAGGTGCGCGACTGGGAGCCGCATGCCGCGCTGACCCCGGGCGGCGACGGGCTCGACGCCTATCGCGCGCTCGCCCGCGGCGCCTTCACGCATCTGATGCCCGGGGGGCGCGTGCTCTTCGAGATCGGCCCGACCCAGGGCGCCGCGGTTTCCGACCTGCTCAGCGCGCAGGGGTTTTCCGAGGTTGCGATCCGGCGCGATCTCGACGGGCGCGACCGCGTCGTCGGCGCGGTGAAAGCGGCGGACGAGACCGGCTGCGGCTGCGCCTGAGCGCGGCTTTCGGGGTGGAAAAAATCCGCCGTCCCCCTGTTTTTCAGGTCAAATCGCCGCATGAGCGCAGATTTCGACTTGAAAGCCTCCCCCTTAAATGCTTAGTCACATTCGTGCGGTATGGAACTTCGATCCACCGCACGGCTCAGCTACACACTGCGGGTCTCGGGTCTTTAGGCGGGCATAGCCCGGCTTCGGCGCAGCGAACCCCGGTGGCGGGCCCGATCCCATTTCAAGGTCGCGGTCCTGACTTCAGGCGCCCCAGTGGCACAACAGACGCAGGCTCATGAGATCCTCCAAATCCCGTTCGCGCAACAAGTCGAACCGTCAGCGCTCGATCGGCAATATCGTCAATCGCGTCTTCGACAGCTCCGGCCCCGAGGGCAAGGTGCGCGGCACGCCGCAGCAGATCATCGACAAATACCTGATGCTCGCGCGCGATGCGCAGCTCGGCAACGACCGGGTCGCGGAACAGAATTTCCTCCAGCACGCGGAGCATTACACCCGCATGCTCGGCGAGGCGCAGCGCGAGCTCGCCCGCGAGCAGGAGGAGCGCAGCCGCCAATACCAGTCGAACGGCAATGGCAACGGCAACGGTGGCAATAACGGCAACACCGGCAACCGTGACCGCAACGAGCCGCGCGAAGGGGGCGAGCCCCGCTTCGACGAGCCGGTGGCGATGCCCGAACCGCTCGCCGTCGAGGAGGAGGACTCGGGCCTCGTCGAGACGCCGGAGATGCGCGCCGAGGAACGCAGCGCCGAACCCGAGGTCGCTCAGCCCTCCGAGGACAGCGCCGCGCCCGCGCCCGCGGAAGCGGGCGAGGAGGTGCGCACGCCGCGCCCGCGCACCCGCCGCCCGCGCAAGCCGAAGGCCGAAAGCACCGGCGAGGGGGCTTCGGCCGAGGTGCCGAGCGCCGAGTGATCGGCGCTGCACGAATTTTCCGAAATTTCCGAAAGACACGAACCGCGCCGAAAGGCGCGGTTTTTCCGTCTCGGCCTGCCGCGTCTCGGCCCGCCGCGTCTCAGCCCGCGGCGAGGATCCGCGCGAGGCGGCAGAACTCTTCGAGGCTGACACGCTCGGCGCGTTCGGTGGGGGCGATGCCGGCCTCTTCGAGCATCGCCTCGATCCGCGGATGCAGCCCCTTGAGCGCCTGGCGCAGCATCTTGCGACGCTGGTTGAACCCCGCCGCCACCACCCGTTCGAGCACCTTCGGATCGGCCGGGAAGCGGGGCTCGGGCAGCGCGGTCAGATGCACCACGGCCGAATGCACTTTCGGCGCGGGGGTGAAGGCCTCGGGCGGCAGCACCATCACGATCTTCGCTTCCGCCCGCCACTGCGCGAGCAGCGCGAGCCGGCCGTAATGGTTGGTGCCGGGCTTCGCCACGATCCGCTCGGCCACTTCCTTCTGGAACATCAGCGTCAGGCTTTGCCAGAACGGCGGCCATTCCGGGGGTGTGAGCCAGCGGATCAAAAGCTCGGTGCCGACGTTGTAGGGCAGGTTCGCCGCGATCCGGATCGGCGGCGTCAGATGGGCACGCACGTCGATCGCGAGCGCATCGCCCTCGATCACCTCGAGCCGGCCGGGATAATGCGCCGCGATCTCGGCGAGTGCGGGCAGGCAGCGCGGATCCTTCTCGACGGCGAGCACCCGGCGCGCCCCCTCGGCCAGCAGCCCGCGGGTGAGGCCGCCCGGCCCGGGGCCGACCTCGAGCACGTCGCAGCCGTGCAGATCGCCCGCCGCCCGCGCGATCTTCGCCGTCAGGTTCAGGTCGAGCAGAAAGTTCTGGCCCAATGCCTTCTTCGCGACGAGATCATGGTCGCGGATCACCTCGCGCAGGGGCGGTAGCCCGTCGATCGCCACCATGACGCTTCCCTTCATCTTGCCGAAAATACCTCGGGGGGTCTCCGCAGGAGACGGGGCAGCGCCCCCGGTCCGCCTTCGGATGCCTCCGGCGGGGATATTTCATCACTTTGGAAACGGCAAGCGTCTGGGCGCCGCGGGGGCTCAGCCGCGCCGCGCCGCGCCCATCTGCGCCGCCATCTTCAGCGCTGAGATCAGGCTGGCCGGATTGGCGCGGCCCTGGCCCGCGATGTCATAGGCGGTGCCGTGATCGGGCGAGGTGCGCACGAAGGGCAGGCCGAGCGTCACGTTCACGCCGCCGTCGAAATCGAGCGTCTTGATCGGAATCAGCGCCTGGTCGTGATAGGCGCAGATCGCGGCATCGTATTTCGCCCGCGCGCCGGCATGGAACATCGTGTCGGCGGGCAGCGGCCCGGCGACGACGAAGCCCTCGGCGCGCAGCCCGTCGAGCGTGTCGTTGATCCAGTCGAGCTCCTCATGCCCCATCGCGCCGCCTTCGCCCGCATGCGGGTTCAGCCCGGCGACGGCCAGCCGCGGCGCGGCGAGGCCGAAATCGCGGCGCAGCCCCTCGGCGGTGATCCGCACCGTGTCGCGCAGCACCTGCGGGCTGAAGGCCTTCGGTACATCGGCGAGCGCGATATGGATCGTTGCCGGCACCACGCGCAGCGGCGGATGCGCGGCCTCGGCGGCGAGCATCATCACCACCTGCACCCCGCCCGCGAGATGGGCGAGAAACTCGGTATGGCCGGGAAAGGCGAAGCCCGCGCCGTCATGCAGCGCCTTCTTGTGGATCGGCGCGGTGGTCAGCGCGAGCCCCTCGCCGCGCATCACCAGGTCGACGCCGCGCGCGATCACGTCGATCACCGCCTTGGCGTTGGCCGGATCGGGCTGGCCCGGCACCGCGGCGGCGGGGAAGGGATGGGGCAGCACCGGCAGGCCGCTGCCGGCGATCGTCATCGCCTCTTCCGGGCTCTCGATCTCGTGGATCTTCGTGCCGCGCGGCAGATGCGCGGGATCGCCGATCCAGACGAAGGGCAGGGCGGAGCCGAGCGATTCCCAGGCCTTGGCGGCAATCTCCGGGCCGATCCCGGAGGGATCGCCGCAGCTGACGAGAACCGGGCGGTCCATGTCGTTCCCGCTCATTTCCGCACGATCACGGCATTCGCCATGAGATCGGCCAGATAGCTGTCGGCCAGCGCGGACATCCGCGCGTTGAGCAGCCCGTTGCGCACGTCGTCGCGGCTCGGCGCCGCCTCGCCCTTGGCCGCGTCATAGACCCGGTCGCGCGAGCACAGCATCACCAGCGTGTCATTGCCGCCGCGATGCAGCCGTTCGGTCTCGCCGACGTCGAGATGGGAGAGCGCGAGCGCCACGTCGCCGGGCACCGCGGCCTGCGATTCCGGGGCGACACGGGTCAGCCAGCTCGCCGGCAGATCCTTCGCCACGGTGTAGAGATCGTCGCAATCCTTCGCCCCCGCGGCGGCCTTCGCGGCGAGCGCCTCGGTCTCGGGCGCGCCGGGCGGGCCGAGGGTGAGCGTCGCATAGCCCAGCGTCTGCGGCAGCTTGGCGACCGCGCCGCCCTCGTCGAGGCCGCGCAGCATGAACACCGCGACCGCGCCGGGGATCTGCATCGGCGCCGTGGTCTGGCCGGGGGCGAGCGCGAGGATCGGGCCGCGCAGCGCCGGCGGCAGGTTCTCGAGCGGCATCCAGTTCACCCGGCCGCCCTGATCGCGCGTCGCCGTCGCGGAATATTCGCGCGCGGCGGCGGCGAAGGCCGCTTCGCCGCGGGCCCGCGCAGCCTGTTCCGCCGCGGCCATCGCGCGGCCTTCCTCGCCCGGCGGGGCGGGGATCACGATTTCGGAGATCAGCACCCGGGTGCCGCGGCCGCGATTGGTCTCGACCGCGAGGGCGCGGTCGATATCGGCATCGGTGATCACCACGCTCGGGGCGAAATGCGCGCGCACCACCTCGCGCCAGAGCAGGCCGGCGGTGACGAAGTCGCGATAGGTCTGCGGATCGACCCCGGCCTTGGCGATCTCGGCGAGGAACTGCTCGGTCGAGAGGTTCGCGCGGGAGGCGAATTCCGCCATGCCCTTCTCGACCGCGTCCTTCTCGAGGGTGATGCCGTCCTGCTTCGCCTGCCAGTTGCGCAGCCGGTCCTCGATCAGCGATTTCTCCGCGGCCGCGCGCAGATCGCCGGTCTGGTGCAGCAGCTGCATGAAGGCCATGCGCTGTTCGATTTCGTAACCGGTGACGCCAAGCCCGTTGACGAGGATCACCGGCGAGAAACTCGCGCTGCCGAGGGGGGCGGGGCTCTGCGCCCAGGCGCCGGGTGTCGCCGGGCCGAGCGTCAGCCCGAGCGTCAGCACCATGCTCATCAGGGAGGAGAACCGCACCATCATTCCGTTCCGTCGTTTCGTCTTTTTCATTCGTCGTTCCGTCCCGGCCCCGTCGCTCAGCGCCGGCAGACGCGCTGCGCCGCGCCCGAGGCGGTGCTGCCGCCAAAGCCCGCAAGCTGGATCGACAGGCCGAAGTCGGTTTCGGGCTTCACACTAGAGGAGGAAGTGAAGCGGCGCGAGAGGGAAAGATCGACGGTGACGCATTCGTTGGCATATTGCAGCCCGAAGGCGGCCTTCGCCGCGCGATCGGCGGTGAAGTCGTAGCGGGTGTCGATCGTGCTCTTCCAGCCGCTCGCCCAGCTCCAGCCGGTCTCGAGCAAAAGCTCGTTGGTATCGGTCAGCCGGTTTTCCGCCGCATTCGCCTCCATCCAGAGATAGCCGGCGTTCACCTGGTATTTCTCCCCCGCGAAGCCGAGGCGCAGCTCGTCGCGCGAGACGCCGAAATCGTCGTCGAAGAGCGCCCGGTTCGAGAGGATCAGCCCTTCGGCGGTGCTCAGATGGGTGGCGAGGAGCCAGTCCGAGCTCTTGCCCGAAAGCCCGGAGCCGGTGGAGAACTGGTTCAGGTCGCGCAGGTTGACGATCCGCCCCGCGGTGACGCCCAGCGACCAGCCCGAGGCGTCGTGGCGCGTCCAGCTCAGCCCGAGATTCGCGCGCAGGCCGCGTTCGCGCGCATCCTCGCCCGGGTAGCGCGAGAAGGAGAACAGATTGCCCTCGTCGAATTCGGTGAGCCAGCTGTCCTCGTCGGGGATCGCGGTCAGGTGGTCGGGGCTCCAGACGATCTGCGCCACCGGCTCGATCACATGCGAGGCGCGGCCCGAGGTCTTCACCCAGGGCCAGCGCAGCTCGACGCCGAGAGTGGGCTGCGCGCGCAGCGTGTCGCCCTGATAGCTCGCGTCCTGGCGCACCGCGGTCGCGTCGAAGGCGAGCTGCGCCTCCGCCCCGGCGAGCACCCCCGCCGGCAGGAGCCAGTTGCGCCGCCAGTCCGCGGTGCCCGAGGCGCGCAGCATGTCGCGCCCGTCGGCCACGCTGTCGCTGTCGGGCCCGTCCCAGGTCAGCGTCGAGGCGCGGCGATGGGCATGCACCGACCAGTCGAGCGTCGCCTCGCCGCCGATGCCGGAGGGGCGGAACACCCGCGCCCATTCGAAATCGCCCGAAAGCATCGGCTGCGTGGTGTTGCTCTCGCCCGAGCGGATCGAATGGGTGTTGCCGGCGCGCAGCCAGATCATCTCGTCGCGCTTGACCTTCTGCAGCGTCACCCCGGACCAAAGCCGGTCCTCGTCGGTGATGCCGTAATTGAGCAGATAGGAAGGGTCGGTGACGGTGCGGATCTGCAGATCGAGCGTGTAGTCCCAGGGCAGCTTGAAGCTGCCGTCGGCAAAGAGATAGCCGCGCGTCTCGCCCTTGCGGATCGAGTCGCGGCTGAGCGCGCCCTCGGCCGAGAGCGTGCCGAAGGAGAAGGCCTGCCGATAGCCGAGCCCCAGCGTGCGGGTGTAATTGCTTGCGAGATAGGGGGTGACGGTCAGATCGGCGCTGTCGCCGAGCGTGATGAAATAGGGCAGTTTTAGCCCCGGGCCGAGGCTCGAGGTGGTGCGGAAGGTCGGCCGCAGGAAACCGGTCGCGCGTTTCACGCCCGGGTCGGGCATCCGCAGCTTCGGCACCCAGGCGAGCGGCACGCCCATCGCGCGGAACTGCGCGCCCTCGAAGTAAAGCTGATGCGTCACCGAGTCGTGGGTGACGCGCCGCGCCCGGATCTCCCAGAGCGGCGTCGGATTGGAGGCGCAGACCTGGCACGAGGAGGCGACGACCTTGTCGAAGGTGGTGATCCGCGCGCCGCGCCGTTCGATCTGCGTCGCGGCGAGTTGCAGCTCGCGCGCCATCACCATCCGCGCCCCGATCAGGATGCCGTTTTGCAGATCGCGGCTGAGCTCGGCGCTGTCGGCGACGATCACCGAACCGGTCTCGCCCGGCTGGACCAGGCGGATCGGCCCCTCGATGCTCAGCTTGTCGGTCGGCCGGTCATAGATGATCCGCGTCGCAGTGAGGCGGTTTTGCTGATAATAGACCTCGACCCCGCCCTCGGCGATCAGCTGGTCGGAGCCGGTCAGGATGATCTTGTCGGCGAGCAGCGTCGCGGCCTCGTCGGCCTGATCGGCGGTATAGCCCGCGGGGGCCGTGGCGGAGGCGGCGGGGGCGGCCGTGGCCGTGGCCGGATCGCTGCCCTGCGCGCGCGCGCTCAGCGGCGCGGCAAGCGCCAGCGCAAGCAGCAGCGGGGCGGCGGTAACGGCGGCGCGGGGGGCGGCGGAGCGGGGGCCAGGCATCAGCCGTCCTCCTTTTGCAGGATAAGCGCGAGCGCGAGCATCAGCGCGATCGCGGGCGGTGCCCAGGCGGCGAGGGTGACCGGGATCTGCCCGTTGTCGCCGAGCACCTGCGCGACATTGCGCAGGAAGAACACGCCAAGCCCGGCGCCGAGCGCGAGCAGCACCATCGCCCCGCTGTGGCCGAAGCGGGCATGGCGCATGGTGAAGCTCGCCGCGATCAGCACCATCGCCGCCATGATCAGCGGCGAGGCGAGCTCCATCTCGAACCAGACGAGGTGGCGGCGCGCCGAGAAACCGGCCTTCTCGAGGTCGCGGATGAAGCCGGGCAAGTCCCAGATCGGCACCGCCGAGGGGGTGCCGAATCGGTCGCGGATGCTTTCCGCGGTGAGATCGGTGGCGATCGTCAGCTTCGGCTCGGTCCTGGCGTCGCGCTCGGGGTTGGTCGAGGTGCCGAGCGGCCAGTCCTT
>NZ_JBFXGV010000045.1:0-29752 GCF_050177655.1 Paenirhodobacter sp. | reverse complement strand
TGCAAGTCCGCATCGCTGTGCTGAATGGCTACACCGCGCTTGGCATACCCGTCACAGTGGCCGTAGGATAAGTCCGTCCGGGGAAAGGGGAACTCCGCTCAGAACCTGATTTATGCAACAAGGCCCCATTGTGGTGAAAGGGCAGATATCCTGGAGTGGCCCTCGTTCACCGCTCGGATAGCGATCATTTAGATAGATGCCGAGACCTGGGAGGTCTCCAGAAATCGACTGAATCCCGTCGACAAGAGGCCGACGGTCATTTCGATAGTCTAGCAACCGGGTGGCGACCGCGCTGTAGAAAGTTGTCCAGCGGAACCGCTGTTCGCCGTTCAGGTCGCCGAACCGCTCGCGCCAAAATTGCTCGTTCCGGAAGCGGTCAATGTCCTGGGGGCGACCATCAAAAGCGAACGAAAGAAGCCCGTCCTCCATCCATTCACCGGGAGCAACACGCCAGATTGTCGACCGATTGGTGTAGAAGTACCACTCGCGCGGGGGCACAGATGGAGCCCAATCGACCTTTACCTGCTTGCCGTCGTCTGGGTTCGCAGTGATCGTGCCTGTCGCCTTAATAGCCATCACAGAAACGGTTGCGCCGCGATTGTCGAACGGTAGATCGCGCTTGCGCGTGTAGGATGACTTGATTGCAATCTTGTCTCCAGGGCGCATCGAGCGAACGAGATCACCGTATTTTCCGTCCTCGTATCCGTTTTCCCAGATGCCTTCGGCAAGAAATCTGGGTGTTTGGTCTTCTGTGCGGTTATAGGCGGCACCGACAAACCACGATGGTCGTGTGCCCAGGTCCTCTGCCATAAATCTTTCTCCTAGACGTCGGCGATCAAATACACTCTGAGGCCTTTCATTCGACTACGCTCTGAGTTCGTCCGAGCGGTTCGGCGGATGCCCCGTCCGCAGTTTTCGTGCCGTCTTGGTTGGCTTCCCAATCCGAGTAAGTCCTCCCATCCGGAAGCTTCCACAGTATCCTTCCGTTCGCGCTAGCCCCGATCACCGTGGCTGCGGCAGCGGATGCAGACGTGAAGCTGTAGTCGCTGGTGAAGATCAGGAAATTTCCGTCTTCCCGTAGCACGCCTGTTTCCAGAAGGGTCTGACGCATCGCAGTCGTACCGCGTGGGATGGTAGTCGTCGTCTTGATCCGCGCCTTTGACCCAGCCAAGACTACAAAATCCCCAGACGAACCGAGCTGCATTTCGGCGGCGAAGCCCTCGCCCCGAAAGAAGAACTTCAGCTCTTGTGAGCTAACGGGTTGAAAAGCCTCCTTTGTCGATTCGACAGGGCGGCCCCGCATTTCGCGGAATAGGTCCCATCCGAGTGCACCGACCAAGGTTTTCGTCTGATCGACAAACTCATCCATGGCAGCTCGGTCTGGAAGGGGGAGTTTTCCCGCATCCTCGGATGGCCGCTTCATATTTGGGATTGTCCAGCGTGGATTGCTTCCGACACCTCTGATCAGGCAGGCCTCCACGTATCGCGCATGGCTTTTCGTGAGGTTCTCGTCCTTGCTGATCAGGACGACTGTGTCCGTCCAGAAGACTTTTGCATCCCGACCAGTCTCGTTGGAATTGTGATAGGACAAGCGTGCACCAACACCCTCTGACTCGCCGATGTAGGCAAGTTGGCGGTCAGGTTCGTTCTCGTCTCCGCCGATCAGCACATAGACACCCGGCCTCTCGATCTCAGGGAATGCGATACAGACCCGTTTCAGCTGATTTCGCCGGAAGGCAATCGCCTGGATCGTCGACATCGAGATTTGCGCTACTCGAATACCATTCGGGTCGCCGTCTAGCAGGAAAATGTTGATCGAGCGGGGTTTTGTCATGCCGTCGGCCCGACCAAGTCCATCAGCTTGCCGAAATCCGTAACCACGTCGTATTTGACACGATCCTGCGCGAATTTCTGACCGATTTCAGAAAAGAACTTTCGCGCACACTCAATCTTGGTCTTCTCAATTTCCCGCAGTTTCATCGATGACATCGTGCCCTTAGTCTCGGCTACGAAGTAAATGTGCCGCACGCTGCCAGCTTTGAAGGATATTGCCCAATCGGGGTTGTAATCCCCGACAGGAGTTGGGATCAGGAAGCCACGCGGCAGCTTCGCGTAAACTACGACTTCGCTGCTTGTATCGAGTTCCTGCACGAACGCTCTTTCCACGTCCGAGTCCGTGATCGCGTAGTCATAGACATGGTTCTTGAGCTTCGCCGTTGCCCGCGAGAAATCCTGGCCGGTCTGGTTGGCAGTGAAAATATCCACGTCGTACCGCTCGTCGACTTCATCATAGGCTAGGCGTTCGATCACCATCGCGGCCTTCTGTTCAGCAACGATACGCGACGCTTCGGCGATGAAATGTTCGGGGTTCTTGGTGAATTGCTCGAAAACCGCCGGTGTGATTTGGCCCAGAATGGACGCTGCAGTGTCTCGGGTCAGCTGAGCGTTCTCGGCTACTTTGCCCACGAGATCATACTTCACTAGGGAGTGGACAGAACCGCCATGACTGATGGTCGTGTTCGTGACCTTGAAGCCGTCGCCGCTACGCAGTTGGCCATCGGTCAATCCATCGTTCTGCACGCCGATTTGAACCGTGTACTGCAACGGGGTAACCCGCAACTGGCTATCCAGCGCGCTGACGCATTTGCGGATCAGCTCAGCCGAGTCGAACTCGACCCGGTAGACCGCCTTCCGGTTGATGCGAGTCCAAAGCTCTTGGAACTCTTTCTTCTCGAAATTCGCATTCAGAGGATTGGTCTTGGGTTTGCGGCCGTCATCGACTTTGGGCAATTGCGCGTCGCTGAAGACGCTATCGATGAGCTGGAACACCTGTTCCGCATGCGGCTTCAAGTCGTCGGGAAGATCGGCCAGTTTTCCCTCGGCCTTTGCTTCGTGATAGGCGGCAGAGATCTGGTCCGTATCGTCGGTGTAATCATTCTTCACCAGATAGCGGTAGATTTGCCTCGCCATCGCTGCAGTGACTTCAACGCTACCCTGCTCGGTGGAGAGCGTCTTGCCGGTGAAGTACTCCTCGGTTGCCTGCCTCGGGCGCGACGAGAGGGTCTCCGCAATCTCCTGCTGGAGCCCGGCCACGAAATCCTTGTAGCTCTCGCTCGCCACCACAGTCAGCACGTTGATGTCATGCACCACGGCTGGGTGATCCATCCTGTCGCCGTGTTGGTCGACGCTCAGCCGTAGGCCACGCCCCACTTCCTGGCGCCGGGATATGGTGTTGTCGCTGTGCTTCAGCATGCACATGACAAAAACGTTCGGGTTGTCCCAGCCTTCACGTAGCGCCGAGTGCGAGAAGATGAATCGAGTGGGTTCGGCGAAGGAAAGAAGGCGTTCCTTGTCCTTGAGGATCAGGTCGTAGGCATCCACATCGTCGGAATCGACAGAGCGGGTACCAACAGTAGGATCTTTGAGACGGTTCGTCTTCTTGTCGATCGAGAAGTACCCGTTGTGGGTTTTGGCCGAAGCGATGCCCTCGAGGTATTTCCGGTACGCCTCGTTGTCGATTGCGAGCTCCGACAGATACTCGGCCTTGAGCAACTCGTACTCTTCCTCAAAGACCCGAGCATATTCGCCTTTCTCGTCAGCCTGATCGTAGTCACGGTACTTCACCACCTCGTCGATGAAGAACAGAGACAGGACCTTGATGCCCTGCGCGAACAGCTGCTTTTCCTTGTCCAGATGCGCTTTGATCGTCTCGCGGATCTGGATGCGGCGAGTATCGCGTTCCGTGAGGTCTCTCGTGGCTTTCCCTGCCTCAAGGGAGAGTCCATTCGTAAACTCAACTTGATCTAAGCGCCCGTCAATATCCGCAATGACGAAGCCTTCTCTGTACTGGTCGAGATTTCCGGAAACATCGAATAGGTTCCGGCCTGCTTCAAGTCTCCGGACCTCACGTTTGATCTCGCCCGACTTCAGCTTCACCTCCAACTCGATCCGCGCCACGGGGGCCTTCTTTGAGATGTCGATGCCTTCGAGGTAGAGGTACGCATTGGTGCCGGCCAGACCTCGGGTCTGGATGCCGCGGACGGCGATCTTCTTCACCAATTTCTGGTTATAGGCGTCCAGCGCGTCCAGGCGGTGAACGCGATTGTGCTGGGTCCGGTGGGTGGCCGAATAGCGCATGATGAACAGCGGCTTGAATTTCGGCAGCGCCTCCATCGTCGCCTTGCCTTCCATCTTCTGCGGCTCGTCGAGGATCAGGATCGGCCGGTTCGAGGCGATGACGTCGATGGGCTTGCGCGACTGGAAATCGTCCAGCTCCTCGTAAATGCGCCGGTTGTCCTTGCCGCTGGCGTTGAACGCCTGGATGTTGATCACCATCACGTTGATCCCGGCGTCGGACGAAAAACTTTCCAACTCGTGCAGGCGCTTGGAGTTGTAGATGAAGAAGCGCGCCTTCTTGCCGTAGCTTTCGGTGAAGTGGTCAGCCGTGATCTGCAGCGACTTGTAGACCCCTTCGCGGATCGCGATCGACGGCACCATGATGATGAACTTCGACCAGCCGTAGCGCTTGTTCATTTCGAAGATGGTCTTGATGTAGCAGTAGGTCTTGCCCGTGCCGGTCTCCATCTCGACGTCGAGGTGAACGTGGGTCGCGGCCAGCGCGTCGCGCTTGTAGGCCGCCGCGACGGGCGCGCGCTCTCCTCGGGCGTTGAAGGTGGTGAAGTCCGTCAGCGACTGCGTGACGGGCAGGTTCTGGCGTTGTTGAACCTTCTGGATGTTCTCCAAGATCTGCGCGTCGGTCAGCGCAAAGTCGGCGTTCTTGAAGCCTTCATATTCGGCTTCGGGCCTTATTTGCTGGCCCTTTTTTACCACACCTGGGTCGATGCGATAATTCAGGGCAGAGGTCATGGGCTGGCCGGCGAAGCAGTCGACCACGTCGTTGACGGCATTGGTCTGATAGGGCTGGACCTTGAACTTGAGTTTCATGGTCGGCCTCAGATCGCTTTGACTTCGGTGCTGGGCGAAAGCTGGCGGAAGATCTGGGTCACGTTGATCTTCACCGCGTCCGAGACGAAGCCGTTGTCGCGGAAGACAACGCGCAGGGGCTCGTGCCCCGCCAGCTCTTTCACCAGATCCTCGGTGATGCCGCTCTCGAAGCAGGCGACAAGGGCATTGTCGTCGACGAAGAACACGGTCTTGCCCTGCACCGTCTCGCGGCGGATGGGGAGCGTCAGGTCCACGCCCCAATCGACCAGCACCTGGAACAGCAGGTCCTCGGCCGTGCGGCCCTCCTTCACGTTGTCCACCATGTCGAGCAGGTCGGACTGTTTCAGCTCGTCCGGCCGGTAGTAGACGTCCTTCATGTTCGAGGTGTCGACCTTAAGCACTCGGAAGCCGACATCGCGGTGCCAACCCGGATCGCAAGCCTCCGACAACACCGCTGCTCCGGCCTGTCTCACACGTTCTTTCGACACTTCAGACAAGACCAGCGGTCGCCCATTCTTCTTCATGAGCTTGATTGCGGCCTGCACCGTCTTCTTCGCAGTTCCCGTAGTCGAGGCTTCTGCCTGCTGCAAATCCTCGGGGAGCTGCACCATGATGAAACGGTGGTTGGTCCCATAGGTGGCATTGGCCCGCAAGACAGCTTCGGCGGTACTGGCCGATCCGGCAAAGAAGTCCATCACGAGGGCGGCACGGTCATTCGGCGTCACATACTCGATCAGCTTCGCCAACTCATCGTGGTCCTTCGGGTTCGTGAAGACCTTCGCTCCCATGAGCTTGCGCAGATATTTTACCGAGACCTGAGATTGCTTGTAGAAATAGGACCCGCGAACCTGGGTGGCCAAATCCGTTTCTTCGTCGCTGTCGTCATCGATGTCGTTCGAGTCGACTTGGTTCCCATCCGCCTCTTCGGGAATCGGTCGAATATGCGCTTTTCTGAACGGCGGTTGCGTATGGTCTTCGCGAAATTCGACGAGCCCGACCTTGATTTGCCTCTGCATTTCCTGGGACGTTGAATATCTCCAGCCCGCTTCGGGGACTTCGCAGGGAAGCCCTGTCACTGGGTGGATCACATCATATCGGGGCCCATCTCCACCGGGCCAAGAGATATCGCGGTCTCGCCACGGACCATTTTCATCGACGCGCTTGTACCGCGCCCATTTTTTTGCGGGGTGACCCTTGGGCAGGTCGGAATACCATTGAGAAAGATCAGCCTCGATGGCCTTGAAGTCATCACCATGAACTTCGCGAAGCCTGACGAATTCGGCCCAGATATCACGCGCACCGGGCTTCTCTTCCCGCCAAACCTCTTGCTTCTCGCGTAGCCGCGTCACGTTCTTCGCGAAAACCAGCATGTATTCGTGGCCAACGGAAAAGAACTTTGCATCGTTCTTTCGGCCTTTTTCCCAGACCAGTTGAGCCACGAAATTGGTCTCGCCAAAGACCTGATCCATCACCTTTCGGAGCGCGGCCTGTTCGTAGTCGTCGATGCTGACGAGGATAATCCCATCATCCTTCAAAAGCCTCTTCGCGACCGTCAGACGCGCATAGATCATCGACATCCAGTCCGAATGATATCGACCGCGCGTATCCGGGTTCGCCACCAGACGCCCGCCTTCGGCAGTTTTCTCCCCCGCATCGATTTCGAATTGTTCTTTTTCTGCGGCGAAGTTGTCCCGGTAGATGAAGTCCTTCCCGGTATTATAGGGAGGGTCGATGTAGATCAGCTTCACCTGACCAAGATAGGTTTCCTGCAGCAGTTTCAGGGTCTCAAGGTTGTCGCCTTCGACGAAGAGGTTCTTCGTCGTGTCGAAGTCGACGCTTTCGTCCTGCGCGGGTCGCAAAGTTTTTGAGACGGGGGAGTTCGCCGTGATCAAGGCCTCACGTTTCCCCGGCCAATCCAGCCGGTACCGTTCCTGTGGACCTTCTACGATGTGATCACTCAGCTCCTGACGCAGTTGGTCAAAGTCAACCGCCAGACGCACCGCCCCCGTCGCCTCGTCCTGCGCTTCCGTCACGCATCCAGGGAACAGGTCGCGGATTTTCGCGATGTTGTCTTGGCTCAGGTCGGGGCTGTGCATCTTCAGCTTGTCCATGCTCGTCCTCTCAATCATTCGTCACGGCGGTTCCGGGATGTGCCCCGGTCAGCCGTTCAAGTTCCTGTTTCGCGGCGCGCAGATCGGCATTGATCGCCACGCGCTTGTTGAATTGCTTTTCGCGTCCCAGCCGCGCCGTGATCCGCTCGACCTCGCGCGTCTGCGTCTTGATCGCCTCTGCCTGCGCGATGCGCTCTTCCAGCGATACGGGGCGCTGCGCGTCGGCAAAGTTAAAGGGCGTCTGCGGTGCCTCGCCCATGCCGGGGATCAGCCGGGCCGTTTGCCCCGCCACCAGCGGCTCGAGCAGCCGCTCGTACAGCGCGCCCATGTTCAACGCCACCGGCAACGGGGCGCGCGGTGCGTCCTCGGGCAGCCAGTCGCCCTGAAAATAGTCGCCCACCACCCAGCGGGTGCTGTCGGCCTCGCTCGGCCGCTTGTAGGCAGCAGTCAGCCTGACGCGGCCGCCATGGGCGACCTCGAAGATCAGCGGAAAAGGAATGGCCTTGTCGATGGCGCGCAGCACGCTCGTGTCCAGCGTCGCGGTCCGCGCGGTGATGCGGAAGACCTGTATCTCGGCCACCTGCTTGGTCGCCGCCAGATTGACCGTTTCGGGCGCCAGCTTATGTGACCAGATGATCTGATCCACCTCGCGCACGAAGAGGTCCTTTAGGCCCGTGTTCGCCCCGGCATGTTCGTAGATCTTGTTCTTGGGGATCACGCGCCCGAAAGCGCTCGCGCGTGGCCAGTCGTAGAGGGTCATGAGCCGCCCCCTTCGATGACCAGGAAGGCGATCAGCTCGAAGTCGTCCAGCCCCTTGATGGTGTGGGTCAGCGCCGTGGTTCGCCCGCCGCTGAACAGGCTGTCGATGTCCTTCTCTTCCTTCACCTCGATCATCGATCGGATCGCGCTGGAGAGCAGGTCGGAATAGCGGCCCATCTTGCGCCCGTCTTCGGTGCGTTCGTTGAAGATGCGACAGACATCGCGCATGGGCTCGATCCGCCCCTTGCAGCTGGATCGGATCAGGTCGAGCAGGCGCTTGACCTCGGTGTGGTCGGCGACGATCTGCCCGTCGTCGTCGATGTAGACCAGGTAGAAGGGGTGCAGGCGGTTCTGCTGGTTGACGTTCACGCTGTCGTGGATGTTCTTCAGGGCGAAGATGACACCGGGCTGCAATCCCAGCTCCGGCTGCGCAGGAACGACGGCGTGCATGCCGAAGGGCACGTTGTCGAGCTCGCCATGCGCCTTGACGTAGTTGAGCAGGTCCATCCGGAAGTCGTTCAGCCCGAGATCGGTGATCGATATCCCGGCCTTCACGTCCTCGAGTTCGATGACCTCGTCTTGGAGCCGCTTGAGCTGTTCCTTGCGGTATGCGATGTCGCTCGACTTGGCCGTGAGCACGTTGTCGTCGCCGGTCGCAGTGATGTCGGTGATCACCATCCGGTTTTCGACACGCTCCTTCAGGTTGATGTATTCGTCGAGCGTGATGTCGGGCCAGTAGTTGACCAGCTGGATCTGGCTGTTCGGGGATCCGATCCGGTCGATCCGACCGAAACGCTGAATGATACGCACCGGGTTCCAGTGGATGTCGTAGTTGATCAGGAAGTCGCAGTCCTGCAGGTTCTGGCCTTCCGAGATGCAGTCGGTGCCGATGAGAATGTCCAGCTCAGCCGAATCGTTTGGCAAGACGATGGCTTTCTCTTTCGAGCGCGGAGAAAACAAGGTCAGGACGCTCTGGAAGTCGTATGACTTCTTGAGCGTGGTTTTGGGGGCGTCCGAACCGGTGACCTTACCGACATGTAGTCCGAGCTGGTGTGCGAATGGCGCCAGGTTGTCGTAAAGATAATTTGCGGTGTCAGCGAAAGCGGTGAAGATCAGCACTTTCCTGTTCCCAGGATTCAGCGGCTCATCAACCTTCTGTCTGATAAGGGCAAGCAGATGCTGGAGCTTGGCGTCGTCTGCCGGTTTGACCTTTTCCATTGATGCGATCAGGTCTTCGATCAGGACAAGGTCGGCAGCTAGGTCGTGCTTCCAGGAGGGCAGGTCCATGTCTGCGAGACTGATCTGCACCTTCTTTCCGACCGTGAATTCATCGAGGCCCGAAAGATCATCATCTTCCGGGTCGAAGTCACTCATCTCAGCAAGGTGGTCACTTACGCTCCCGCTGCGCCCCGTCTTTTCGAATTCTCCGATGGCATCGAGCGTGCGAGAAACATTCGCACCTAGGGACCGAAGCGTGAGACGAAACGCTGCAACCGAGCTCTCCAAGCGTTTCAGCAGGTTGGTCGTCATGAGGGCCTGAAGGCTGCGCTCGCGATCAGCCTGCCTCAGTTTGCCCCGACCGCCCTCGGTCTGCGTGTCATAGATTTCCTCATACTTCCGCAGTCGGCTCGGCAGGATGTAGCTGATAGGCGCATAGACTGCCAGCTTGAGCACCGAAAGCTGCGAGAAGATATCGTTGAAACCCATTACGTCGGTTCGCTCGGTAATTGGCCGATGATGTGAAAGAGGTTTGCGTCTCTGGGGAAACTTTCCGATGTCTTTTGTGTCGTAGAAAGTTTCGATGTGCTTCCGCGAACGGGCAATCGTGACGGCATCGAGAAGCTCGAAAAAGTCAAAGTCCAGTGACTTCAATATCGATGCGGCGGTCCTTTCCTCCGAAGGCAGAGCGGACCATTCGTTGAATGCAGTCTGAGCCCGTCGGAAGATCTCCTCAATGGTGGCCTGACTCTTCAGGCTTTTGCTGAGCGCCTCCGACTGCCCCTCGTATGCCAGTGCCAACTGGTTGCGGAGATCGGTGAACTTGTTATTCACCGGCGTCGCGGAAAGCATCAGGACCTTAGTCTTCACGCCCGCGCGGATGACCTTGTTCATGAGCTTTTGGTACCGCGTTTCCCGGTCTTTGTAGACATCATTGTTCCGGAAATTATGGGACTCGTCGATCACGACGAGATCGTAATTTCCCCAGTTCACGCGATTGAGGGGGATGCCAAAGGACTCGCCGGAAGTCCGTGAGAGATCGGTATGGCACAGCACATCGTAGTTGAACCTGTCCTTGGCAAAAATGTTTGTGGTCAGGTTCGAGTTATAGTTGCGCCAATTATCTGCGAGCTTTTTGGGGCAAAGGACCAAGACCGAGCGATTGCGCAACTCGTAGTATTTGACCACCGCCAAGGCGGTGAACGTCTTCCCAAGGCCGACCGAGTCCGCGAGGATACAGCCGTTGTACGTCTCGAGCTTGTTGATGATGCCGGTCGCTGCATCTTTCTGATAGTTGAACAGCTTGTTCCACACGAGGCTGTCCTGATAACCCGTGAGATCGTTCGGCAGAACATCTTCGTCGACTTCATGAAGGAAGTCTTGGAAAATGCTATATAGCATCGCAAAATAGATGCGCTCAGGAGAGTTCTCCTGATAGACGGACTCAATATGCTCGCAAATGGCAGAGGTAACGTCCTTCACCTTGTCCGGGTCCGACCAGATCTGGTCGAAAAGCTGAAGGTACATCTTCGCATGAGCAGGGTCGTCAAAACGTGTGACGAAGTTTGAGACCGCATCACCTTTTTGGTAGCCTAAATCCACGGCGGTGAATCCGCTGATTGGCATATAGCCCACCTCTCCGTCAGAGCCTGCAACGTGCATGAACTGCTGCATCGGCGCCTTGCTCGTGTTGGAGCGGAACCTGGCCTTCTTGCGGATCCAATCTGCGCATTCTCGGGCTACAGCGCGCTGCGTTAGCTTATTGCGAAGCTGGATCTCGAATTCCGTACCATAAAGGCCGCTTTCGCGCCGAGCCTTCGGTATGAAGAATTCTCGACGCTCTTTCCGCAGCCGATCCGTGACTTCCGTTGGAACGAAGGTTGGGGCCGTAAAAATGAACTGCAAACTGTCGATCTTCGAGAGTTCAGCTTTCAGCTCCTCGAATGCATAAATCGAAAAACACGATGCCGCGATCCGCAAACGTGACCCGCGTCCAATGGAGGCCTTCAGGTCATCCCCAAGCAGTCGCGATGTGTTATCAATAATTTGCATCGACGACCTCTCGGTTCAGAAGAACAATCTGCTGATCCTGTGGTTTCCTGGCGGATGGATCCGTGTCCAGCCCAAGGCGCTTGAGGGTGTAATAGAGAAGTGCGCGGCGAACCTTGATCTCGGCTTTGCCGTCCTGCATGCCGTAGTCGAGCGCGATCACCTTGGCCTGTGTCTCGGACAGTTCCGGGTGGGGCCCCACCTCCAGCGTGACCTCCGAATGCCAATCGGCATCTTCGGCGGCAGTGGTTACAGCCTCAGCGGTCCCGCGCACTTCCAGCATCCGCGACAGCAGGAAGTCCTTGAAGCAATCGTCCGTCATACAGAAGGCTCGCGCATGCCAACGAAACCCATCGAAAGCGATGGCATGGGGCGCAATCCAGCGCCAACGCGGCTCGGGATTGGACAAGGATTGGTAATTGATCTCTATCGCCTCAGTCCGGCGAATGGCGCCAACAACCGCGCGCAAGGTTTCAGGATGAACGCCGCGCACAGGAGTTGGCGTCGAGGCAAAGACCGGCAGGTCATTGGTCCAGCAATCATCGCGGTCGAGGAGCCCATCCTCGAGTGAGCGCAGCTGGGCCAGGTAGCGGCCAGCGTCCAGCTTCCCGAACACAGATTTGAAGCCCGGGCCGCGCACATAGGTGCGCGCGCTCTTGTCGTAGGTCATGTTGTCGGGGGCAAAGCTGATGTAGCGATTCAGGTCGGATGAAGCCTGGTTCACCGACAGCCCGAACTGCTCCATCACATCGCTTCGGTTCACATGCCCCTCCCAGAACAGGCGAAACTCGATGAACTCGAGCCGCTGCTCGACGCCCCAGCGAAGTTCCGACCTGTCGATTTCCACTACGCGCTCCCGCCTTGGTCGATGCGCACGATTACTATGCGCGCCCAATTATTGGGTTCTAGCCGACGCTATCCGACGGGGTGAACGCGCGCAATCGAAATTGCGCGTAAAGCGATTGATATTGCTGGGGGTTGCGGGTGGGGGCTAGCGCCATCAGGGACCGCGCAGTCACCGATCAGGCATGATGGCGGTCTTCACTGTTCAGCTTCCCTGCGGCACGCGGCACAGGGGACGTCAGGCTGCATGGTTCAGTCCCCGGCCTTGTCCGCTGGGATCTCGCTCAGCTCCCGGTTTTCGAATGCCACGACATCCTCCATCCGGTAGACAACGCGGCGTCCTATCTTGATGAAGCGAGGCCCGTCACCAAAGGAGCGCCAGTATTCGAGGGTCCTGTGGCTGATCCTCCATCGTGCTGCCAGCTCAATCTGGGTCAGACGTGTGTCAAACATTTCTGTTTCCTTTCGTGCGACCTCAACGGCCGAAATGCAAATTCCCTGCGCGTCCAACACGATGCTTCGCGCAGGGTTTTGCTGACGATGCCCGCGCGGGATTCAGCGCCCGGCCTTTATCTCCTCCAGGTCGCGCAATTCTTGATTTTCGAATGCCAGCACATCTTCGAGGCGGTAGATCACGCGCCCGCCGAGCTTCATGAAGCTCGGTCCTTCGCCAGTCCACCGCCACCGCTCAAGTGTCCTCGGGCTAATTCTCCATCGGGCAGCCAGATCGATTTGACTGAGGCAAATTTCTCGCATCTTCGTTTCCTTTCGAACGACCTCCGTGGTCGCACGACAACGAATGCGTAGAAAGAAAACGTATTCAAGTCAGTGTGTTGCGGGAATTTGCGCGTTGCGGGCGGGGCGCTTCGGACGGTCGGCGCAGCAGCGAGTTTCTGGCCAAGGCCATGTCAGATCACGCAATTTCCGTCAGAACATCGTAAGACACGTTAGCCTGCCGGAGTTTCCTCAAGGGTCACAGGAGACGGTCCAGTTGGAAGCGCACCTCCTCCGCCACCTGCCCTTGACCTCAGCTACAAGTTAAGTGGTCCCCGGGCTCGTCCGCCCGGTTTCCGCCATTCCGAACGCGCCTGGTTGTGCCGGGGCGAAACGTGCTCGGCCGAATCCTCGAGGCCCTCTCGCGCGGCTCCGGTGGTGGCGCCGAAACGGCGACCGGGCCCGCCCGGCCCCAAAACTCTGACCGTGCAGTCTGCCGCGGACCGGCGGACGATCCGCTGTCGCCGCCGGTCGATCTACAGGCGAACAAAGGCGCGGATCGTGATGCCGTGCCCGCCGGTGAAATTCTTGGGCCTCGCCATGTCGGGATCGGCGGCGGCGAACCTGAAACTGTCTTTCTCGAGTTCGAAGATCGACGGGATCACCTTGCCCGCATCGTCACCCATGCTGTCGATCCAGTCGATATGTTTGGGACGATGCGCGCCATCCATCGCGAAATGGCCTTCGATAAGCGTTTCCTCCCCGGGAACCGCAACATGAAAACGGCATCCCGCGATCGTCATCACCGCCCTGGGCGAACCGTGCGTGTCGGGGGCATCCTTTGTGCCATTTTCCTCGAAGGATACCTGAGACCAGCGGCCTTGAAGCAGTTCCAGATCAGATTTCATAACGAATCCCGTGTTTTACTTTGCAGGGTATCGGAAAGGCCATGATCCGCACCGGCGCCCTTCGGGCGGGGCGGGCGCATGGCCGGTCTTGCCCCTGGACCGGCAACTCTGGAAGGGAGGGGCGCTGCACCGGGCGCGTCAGACCGGCGCGGTCGAGCCGCGCACGATCAGCTCGCCCGAAAGCGTGATCCGCCGCGGCGGCGTGCGCGCCGCGCCGATCCGTGCGAGCAGCGCCGCCATCGCCTCGCGGCCGAAGGCTTCGACCGGCTGGCGGATCACCGTGATCCCCGGACTTACCAGATCGCTCCAGACCTCGTCGTCGAAGCCGGCAAGCGCGAGCCGCTCGGGGATCGGGATCCGCCGCTCGTGGCAGAGTTTCAGCGCCGCGCGCACGAACATGCCGTTCGAGAGGATCACCGCATCGGGCGCGTCGGTGTCGAGCATCTCGGCCAGCGCGGCATGGCCGGCGTCGAAATTCGGCGGCGACATCACGCTGCGCGGGGGCAGCCCGTGGCGGATCAGCGCCGCCTCGACCTCGGCGCGCCGCTCGCTGCCGGTGGCGGAGGTGGAACCGAAGAGCCCCGCGATCCGCCGCCGCCCCGAGGCGACGAGGTGATCGACGAGCTGCGCCGCCGCGCGGGCGTTGTCGAGCACGACACTGTCGAAATCCGCCCCCGGCATCGCGCGGTCGATCAGCACCACCGGCCGCTCGACGCGCGTGAGCGCGGCGGGGCTCAGATGCAGCGTCGGCGTCACGATCAGCCCGCTCACCCGCTCCTCGGCCATCAGCTCGAGATACATCGCCTCGCGCTCGGGGTCTTCGTCGGTATTGCACAGCAGCACCCGCATGCCCGCGGCATAGGCGACATCCTCGACCGCGCGGCTGACCTGGGTGAAGAACGGGTTGCGGATGTCGGCGACGATCAGCCCGACCGTCATCGACCGCTGCGAGCGCAGCTGTCGTGCCGCCAGATTGGGGCGGTAGCCGGTCGCCGCCACGGCTGATTCGACCCGCGCCAGAACCTCCGCGCTGACCGGGCCGCTGCCCAGCGCGCGCGACACGGTGGAGGTCGAAACACCCGCCGCGCGGGCCACATCCTTGATGCTGATAGTCATATCAGTGAAAACGTTTGCATGCCGAAGTCCTTGTCACATTGGCATAAACCCCAAGTTTTTCCAAGGAAAACCGCAGCTCCGCCGCGCGGTGATTTCCTGCGGCAAAAAATACTGTGGGAACGTTCCCACAAATCTGCTAGTCTTCTCCCATCTTGGAGATTGGGAGGAGAACCAGTGTCCCCTGAAACGACATCCGGGCTTTTGCCCCGGGAACTCATCCGCCTTGACGCGCAGGCCGCGGACAAGGCCGACGCGCTGCGCCAGGCGGCGGCGCTGCTCACCGCGGCGGGCTGCACCCGTCCGGGGTTCGAACAGAGCATGGCCAAACGCGAGGCGGCGGCGGAAACCTATCTCGGCAAGGGCATCGCGATCCCGCATGGCATGGTCGAGGAACGCGATCTGATCCTGCGCGACGGCATCGCGGTGCTGCAGCTGCGCGACGGGCTCGTCTGGAACGAGGGCCAGATCGCGCATCTCGTGGTGGCGATCGCCGCGCGCTCGGACGCGCATATCGGCATCCTGCGCCGGCTGACCCGGCTGATGCAGAACGAAGACCTTCTCGCGCGGCTTGCGCGCACCGATGACGCGGGCGAGATCATCGCCGCGCTGAGCGGCGAGGCGGCAGCGGCCCCCGCGGCGGCGCCCGTCGCCGATTTCGCGCAAAGCTTCGACTGGGCGATCGACTATCCCTCGGGCCTGCACGCGCGCCCGGCGACCGAATGGGCCGAGACCGCGCGCCGCTTCACCGCCCGCGTCCGGGTCCGCCACGGCGCCGAGGCGGCGGATGCGCGCAACATGCTCTCGCTCTTGCAACTTGGCCTGCGGGCGGGCGATCTCGTGACCTTCTCGGCCGAGGGGCCGGATGCGGCCGATGCGCTCTCGACGCTGCGCGTCGTCGTCGCCGGGCTCAGCGCGCGCGAAAAGGCGCAGGCGGCCCAGGCGGAGGCGAAGCGCGCCGCGGCGCAGGCGGCGGGCGGCTGGGTGCCGCCCCTGGCCCATGACCCCGACGACGCGCGGCTGATCGAGGGGGTCTCGGCGGCGCCGGGCCTTGCCATCGGTCATCTGCACCGGCTCGAGACCGGCGCGCAGGAGATCCCCGATGCCGCGCCCGGCACGACGCCCGATCTGGCGCAGGCCGCCGACCGGCTGCACGAGGCGCTGGCGCGGGCGCGCGAACAGCTGCGCGCGCTCACCGACGACACCGCGCGCCGTCTGGGCGAGGTCGATGCCGGCATTTTCCGCGCGCAGTCCGAACTGCTCGCCGATCCCGGGCTCGTCACCCGCGTCTCGCAATTTCTCGTGGCGGGGCACGGGCTTGCCTGGTCCTGGCACCGCGCGATCGAGGACACGGCCGAACCGATGCGCGCCTCGGGCAATGCGGTGCTCGCCGGGCGCGCGGCGGATCTGCGCGACGTCGGCCAGCGCGTGCTCGCGCTGATCGACCCGCTGCTCGCGCGCACGGCGCCGATCGAGCCGCCCCCCGGCACGATCCTGATCGCCGACGATCTGACCCCCACCGACACCGCCGGGCTCGACCCCGCGCGGGTGCGTGGCATCGTCACCGCGCAGGGCGGGCCGACCTCGCACAGCGCGATCCTCGCGCGCACGCTCGGCCTGCCGGCGATCGTGGGGGCGGGGGCCGCGCTGGTGCGGCTGCGCGACGGCGCGCGGGCGATCATCGACGGCAGCTCCGGGCGGCTTTACCTCGATCCGACGGCGGCGGAGCTGGCCTCGGCGCAGGCCTGGATCGCCGCCGAGGAGGCGCACCGCGCCCGCGACACCGCTTCCCGCGCGCTGCCCGCGACCACCACCGACGGCCATCGCGTCGAGATCGGCGCGAATATCAACCTCGCCGATCAGGCGCCCTTTGCGCTTGCGCAGGGCGCCGAGGGCGTGGGCCTGATGCGCACCGAATTCCTCTTTCTCGAGCGCGCCGAAAGCCCGACCGAGGAGGACCAGTATCAGGCCTATCGCGCGATGGCCGCGGCGATGGGCGACCGGCCGCTCGTCATCCGCGCGCTCGACATCGGCGGCGACAAGCAGGTCTCCTATCTCGACCTGCCGCGCGAGGAGAACCCGTTCCTCGGCGTGCGTGGCGCGCGGCTGCTGCTGCGCCGGCCGGAACTGCTCGTGCCGCAGCTGCGCGCGCTGTATCGCGCGGCGCGCGACGGCGCCCGGATCTCGGTGATGTTCCCGATGATCACCTCCGAGGCCGAGCTGATCGCGCTGCGCGAGACCGCCGAGCGGATCCGCGCCGAGCTGAAGGCGCCGGCGATCCCGCTTGGCATCATGATCGAGGTGCCTTCGGCGGCGCTGATGGCCGACCGGCTGGCGCTGCACGCCGATTTCTTCTCGATCGGCACCAATGATCTGACGCAATACACCCTCGCGATCGACCGGCAGAACCCGGTGCTCGCGCCCGAGGCCGACAGCCTGCATCCCGCGGTGCTCGCGCTGATCGCGGCGACGGTGAAGGGGGCGCATGCGCAGGGCCGCTGGGTCGGTGTCTGCGGCGGGATCGCGGGCGATTCCTTCGGCGCCGCGCTGCTGGCCGGGCTGGGGGTCGACGAGCTTTCGATGACGCCGCGCGACATTCCGGCGGTGAAGGCGCGGCTGCGCGGCGCGGCGATCGCCGGGCTGCGGGCGCTCGCCACCCGTGCGCTGGCGATGCCCGATGCGAATGCGGTGCGCGCGCTCGCCACCGATCCGGCCTTGCTGGCCGGGGCAGGGGCCGCCGCGACCCAGATGGAGGAGGCGTGACATGCCCGCCGCCGATCTGCACACCGTCGCGCTGAACCCGGCGATCGACCTCACCGTCGGGCTGGCGACGCTCACGCCGGGTGAGGTCGCCCGGGCCCGCTCGGCGCGCCACGACCCCGGCGGCAAGGGGGTGAACGTCGCCTCCTGCCTCGCCGACTGGGGCGTGCCGGTCACCATCCACGGGCTGCTCGGCGCCGAGAACGAGACCCGCTTCAAGGCGCTTTTCGCGGCCAAGGGCATCGCCGACGCGATGATCCGCCTGCCGCAATCGACGCGCACCAATATCAAGCTGCTCGAGGATGGCGGGCGCACCACCGACGTCAACCTGCCGGGGTTTTCCGCCTCGGCGCGCGATCTTGCCGCGGTGCAGCAAAGTCTCGCGACGGTCGGCGCCGGCGCGCTCGTCACGATCTCGGGCAGCCAGCCGCAGGGGCTCGAGGATGACGCCTCGGCGCGGCTCGTCGCGGCGCTGGCGCGGCGCGGCGCGCGGGTGGTGCTCGATGTCTCGGGCGCGCCCCTGCGTGCGGCGCTGGCGCTCGCGCCCGACGCGCTGCCCCATGCGATCAAGCCGAACCGGCACGAGCTCGAGGCCTGCCTGCGCCGCGATCTCTCGGCGCGGGGCGATCTCGTCGCCGCGGCGCGCGATCTCGTCGCGCGCGGCATCGGCCTCGTCGCGGTCTCGCTTGGCACCGAGGGGGCGATCTTCGTCAGCCGCGGCGCCGAGCTGCAGGCGATGCCGGTCGCGCTCTCGCATGGCTCCACCGTCGGGGCGGGCGACGCGATGGTGGCGGGGATCGTCGCGGGCCTCGCCGAGGATCTGGCGCCGGCGGCGCTCGCTGCGCGGGCGACCGCCTTCGCGGTGGGCAAGCTGCGCAACGCCGGGCCGCATCTGCCCGACCGCACCGAGATCCGCGCGCTGGAAAGCGCGGTCGTGGTGCGGCCGCTGACCGAGTGGCTCGCCGCGGGCTGAGCCCCGACCGCACCCGGCCAATGACATCGCGCGTGCCCCGTCCGGGCCCGCGCCGGAGGAAGCTTTGGGCCCGCAAGGGTCCGTTCGAGAACACACAGGAGGATCCCATGTCTGATATCGTGGCCGTGATCCGGTCCGGAGACCGGGCGACGCACGGCGTTCTGGCGCGTGAGGCGCTGAACAAGGCCGCGGCCGAGGCCGGTCGGCGTATCCATGTCGAGCTGCAGACCCCCGAGGGGGTGAGCGATCCGCTCGACGCCGCGGCGCTCGCTGCGGCGCAAAGGGTGCTGGTGGTGGGCGAGGGCGCGGCCGATCCGCGCCTTGCCGGGCGCGACTGCCTGAACGTGACGCTGTCGCAGGTGCTCGACGATCCGGCCGGCGTTCTCGCGCGGCTCGCGGCGCCGGCGGCGGCCCCCGCGGCTGTTCCCGCGAAGGGGCTGAAGATCGTCGCGATCACCTCCTGCCCGACCGGCATCGCGCATACTTTCATGGCGGCCGAAGGGCTGCAGGAGGGCGCGAAGGCGCTCGGCGCCGAGATCCGGGTCGAGACCCAGGGCTCGGTCGGTTCCGAGGACACGCTGACCGAAGCGGAAATCGCCGCCGCCGATCTCGTGGTGATCGCCGCCGACCGGCAGGTCGAGCTTGGCCGCTTCGCCGGCAAGAAGCTGTTCCAGTCGCAGACGAAACCCGCGATCAATGACGGCGCCGGGCTGATCCGCAAGGCCCTCGCCGAGGCGAAGGTGCTCTCGAGCACCGAGACCGCCCCCGCCGAGCCCGGCAAACCCGCCGCGGCGGATGCGGGCGCGGGCATCGCGCTCGGCGGCGCCGGCGTCTACAAGCACCTGATGACCGGCGTCTCCTTCATGCTGCCCTTCGTGGTGGCGGGCGGCATTCTGATCGCGATCGCCTTCGCGCTTGGCGGGATCTATGTCTACAAGGACGAATTCCAGGGCACGCTTGGCTGGACGCTGTTCCAGATCGGCAAGACCGGGGCCTTCTCGCTGATGGTGCCGGCGCTCGCGGGCTACATCGCCTTCTCGATCGCCGACCGGCCCGGCATCGCACCCGGCATGGCGGGCGGCGTGCTGGCCGGCACGATCGGCGCGGGTTTCATCGGCGGCATCCTCGCGGGCTTCATCGCGGGTTATTCCGTGCTTTGGCTGAACCGCGCGATCAAGCTGCCGAAGACCTTGCAGGGGCTCAAGCCCGTGCTGATCCTGCCGCTGCTCGGCGTCTCGATCACCGGCCTTCTGATGTTCTACGTCATCGGCAAGCCGACGGCCGAACTGCTCAACGCGCTCACCGCCTGGCTGCAGGGGATGAAGGGCGCGCAAGCCGCGGTGCTTGGCCTGATCCTGGGCGGCATGATGGCGGTCGACATGGGCGGCCCGATCAACAAGGCGGCCTATGCTTTCGGCACCACGCTGCTCGCCGCGAATGTGACCGAGCCGATGGCCGCGGTGATGTGCGCCGGCATGACCCCGCCGCTCGCGCTGGCGATCGCGACGAAGATCTTCGCCGCCCGCTTCACCCCCGAGGAACGCGAGGCCGGCAATGCCGCCTTCGTGCTCGGCCTCTCCTTCGTGACCGAGGGCGCGATCCCCTTCGCCGCGCGCGATCCGTTCCGCGTGATCCCCTCGCTGATCGCGGGTTCGGCGGTGGCCGGTGCGATCTGCATGACGCTTGGCGTGCAGCTCAACGTGCCCCATGGCGGGATCTTCGTGCTGCCGATCCCGAATGCGGTCGGCAATCTGCCCGGCTTCGTGATCGCGATGCTGGTCGGCACGGCGGTCTCGGTTGCGGCGCTCGGCGTCGTCAAGCGGCGCATCGCGGTGGCGGGGAAACCCGCGGCCCAGACCGCCTGACCTGACGATCCGAGCCCCCGGCGCCGCGCGGTCCTCCCCCCGCGCGGCGCCTTTTCATGCGCCGCGGTCAGGCGCCGAGCCGCAGCACCGCCCAGGCGAGCACGAGATAGCGGCCGCCCTTTGCCAGCGTCACGATCAGCGCGAAACGCCAGAACGGCTCGCGCAGCACGCCGGCGGCGAAGGTCAGCGGATCGCCGATCAGCGGCAGCCAGGAGCCGAGCAGGCTCCAGTGCCCCCAGCGCGCATACCAGCCGCTCGCGCGGTTGAGCTGCGCGCGAGAGACCGGAAACCAGCGCCGGTCGGCGTAATGGATCAGGAAGCGCCCGAGCGCCCAGTTGATCGCCGCGCCCAGCACATTGCCCGCGGTGGCCACGGCGAGCAGCAGCCAAAGCGGATGACCGCCGGCGAGGATCAGCCCGGCGAGCACCGCCTCGGATTGCGCGGGCAGGAGCGTCGCGGCCAGGAGCGCGGCGAGGAATAGCCCCCAGAGCGCCATCACCGCCGCACCCCCGCGCAGGGCGCATCGGGGCAGGGGCGTGCAATACGGTTTTCGGTCACCTCCATCCTCCGTCCCTGTCGCTTCGTTTGTGGCCAGTGTCCTCCTTCCCCCGAAACACGGCGCTTGCCAATGGGGCGCATGCGCCCGCGTCGCCGCCCATTCGGCTTAGAAAACTGCCGAAAATGCCCGCGCGCTGCCTGTTTTCGCGCCGCTCGGGCCGGGGTGTCTGCGGCGCGTTTCTCGGCGTCTTTGGAAAATCTCTTGTTTGCAATGGGTTGGCGCCAAATTTTCAAGGTTTGGAAATTCTGAAGCCATGCCTCGGCAAAAGCTTCTGTTTTCCTAAGCCGGGCGCGGAGCAGGGTCCGCTGCAGGACAGCAGGAGACCCGAGCATGACCCCGAGCGAATTCGATTACATCATCGTCGGCGCAGGTTCCGCGGGCTGCGTGCTCGCCAACCGGCTCTCGGCCGGGGGCCGCGCGACGGTCTGCGTGATCGAGGGCGGCGGCTCGGAAAGCGCGCCGAACGTCACCGTGCCGGCCGGGATCCTCTCGCTCTACGGCAACCCGAAATACGACTATGCCTTCACCGGCACGCCGCAGCCCGAGCTGAACGGCCGCCGCATCCCGGTGAACCGCGGCAAGGCGCTCGGCGGCTCCTCCACGATCAATTCGATGGTCTTCATCCGCGGCGCCTGTTCCGATTACGACGCATGGCGGGATCTCGGCTGTGCGGGCTGGGGCTGGGACGACGTGCTGCCGGTGTTCAAATCGCTCGAGAACAACCAGATCGGCCAGTCGCCCGACTGGCACGGCACGCAGGGCGAGCTTTTCGTCGATGCCGCGCGCGATCCGAACGTGCTCGACCGGATGTTCATCGCCGCGGGCCGCGCGGTGGGCTTGCGCGAGAACACCGATTTCAACGCCGGCACGCAGGAGGGGCTTGGCGTCTACAACGTCACGCAGAAGAACGGCACGCGCTGGTCCTCCTACCGCGCTTTCCTGAAGCCGGTGCAGGGCCGCGCCAACCTCACCGTTCTGACCGGCACCGAGACGCATCGCGTGGTGCTGAACGGCACCCGCGCGACCGGGGTCGAGATCAGCGATGCCAGCGGGCGGCGGGTGCTCACCGCGCGCCGCGAGGTGATCCTGAGCGCGGGCGCGATTGGCTCGCCCACGATCCTGATGCGCTCGGGCATCGGGCCGGCGGCGATGCTGAAGGCGGCGGGCGTCGCCGTCGCCCATGACCTGCCGGGGGTCGGCCAGAACCTGCGCGACCATATCGACGGCATGATCACCGTGCGTTCGAAATCGACGAAGACACTGGGCCTCTCGCTCGCCAACCTGCCGGCGATGATCGCGGCGCCCTTCAAATATCTCTTTGCGCGCAAGGGGATGCTGACCACGAATTACGTCGAGGCGGGCGGTTTCGCGCGCACGAAATTCGCCGGAGCCGAGCCCGACATCCAGTTCCATTTCGTGCCCGGCTATCGCAGCCACCGCGGGCGGCTTGTCGAATATGGGCATGGCTATGCCGTGCATACCTGCGTGCTGCGGCCGAAATCGGTGGGCGAGATCCGGCTCGCGAAGGATGGCGGCGCCGAGATCGACCACCGTTTCTTCTCCGATCCGCAGGATGCCGCGACGCTGGTCGAGGGGATCAAGACCGCCCGCGCGATCTTTGCCGACAGCGCCTTCGACGCGGTGCGCGGCCCGGAAATGCTCCCCGGCCCGAAGGTGCAAAGCGACGCCGAGATCCTCGCCTATCTGCGGGCCGAGGCGCTCACCGTCTATCACCCCGTCGGCACCTGCAAGATGGGCACCGACGCGCTTGCCGTCACCGATCCGGCGACGCTCAAGGTGCGCGGGATCGAGGGGCTGCGCGTCGCCGACGCCTCGGTGATGCCGACGCTGATCGGCGGCAACACCAACGTGCCCTCGATGATGATCGGCGAGCGTTGCGCGCGCATGGTCCTTTCGGCTTAGGCTGAGCCTAATCTCTGGTGACGCAGGAATTTCTTTTTCCTCACCCGATCCTGCGTCACCCTCACCCTGCAAGGCGATGAACCAGAGTTTCCCCGATGATCCGCACAGGCACTGACTACAGGGAGTCGATCCGGGACGGGCGCGAGATCCACATCAACGGGGAGCGCGTCGCCGATGTGACCACCCATCCGATGTTCCGCCCCCTCGTCGATATCCGCGCGCGGATCTTCGACATGGCGCATGCGCCCGAGACCGCCGCGGTGATGGTGGTGAAACAGGGCACGGAGCTGAACGTGCAGGCCAATGCGCTGCCCTTCAGCCAGGCCGACTGGTGGGCGAAGCGGCGCGCGACCGCAGCCGTGCTCGATGCCGTGGGCGGCGTGGTGACGCGCGTCGGCGACGAGACCGTGGGCGAGATGTGGTCGCTGCACGATTGCGCGGCGACGCTGAACGAGATCGACCCGCAATTCGCGCCGAACATCGCCGCCCATATCGCGCGCGTGGTGCGCGCCGATCCGTTCCACGTCTCGGCCAACACCGATCCGAAGGGCGACCGCTCAAAGACGCCCGAGGCGCAGGATCCCGACATGCTGCTCCATGTCGTGCGCGAGACCGATGCCGGCCTCGTCGTGCGCGGCGCGAAATTCGAGACCGCGGCGGCCTATGCGAACCAGGCCTTCACCAAGCCCACGATCGCGACCTGGGGGGAGGGCGCGCTGTCGCCCTATGCCGTGGGGTTCATCTGCGATCTCGGATCCCCGGGGCTGAAGTTCATCTGCCGCACCGGTTTTGCGACCCGGGCGCCGGCCGAGGATTACCCGCTCTCGAACCGTTTCGACGAGATCGAGGCGCTGGTGATTTTTGACGACGTCCTGATCCCCTGGGAGAACGTGCTCTTCTATCGCCACGTGGCCGCGGCGCTCGCGATGCGGGCCACGCTGCACCGCTATTCCGCCTTCGCCTTCGTGCAGCGCAGCCTGAAATTCGCCGACATGATGATCGGCGCGGCGCTCTTCAACCTGCGCCAGACCGGGCTCGACCGGTTGCAGGGCGTGCAGGAAAAGCTCGCGCAGCTCGCCTGCTGGCGCGAGGGGATCGACGCGCATCTGACCTCGGCGATCGCGATGGCGGAGCGTTCGCCCGCCGGGCTGATGATGCCGAACCAGTCGCTGATCTATGCCGGGCGCGTCTTTGCCGCGGGGCAGATGGCGGCGATGATGCATCTCGCGCGCGAGCTTTGCGGCGGGCAGATCGGGCTTACCCCCGACGCGGCCGCCTTCCGCGCGCCGGAAACCGCGCCCTGGCTCGAGAAATACTACGGCATCAACGACGAATGGCAGGCCGAGGATCGCCGCCGGCTGATGGCCTTCGCGCGCGACCTGCTCAATTCCGATTATGCCGGCCACCGGCTGACGTTTGAGCTTTTCGCGCAATCGCCGCCCTTCGCCCATCTCGCCGCGGTCTATCGCAACTTCGACTGGGACGGCCCGCTCGATTGCGTGCGCCAGGCCGCGGGGCTGAGCGATCGCGTCATGGGCGCGGCCACGCGGAGCTGCGCCGACAGCCCGGCGAGCCGCTGGTTCGCCACCGAACGCGCCGGCCCCTGAGCCGCGCCAAATTTCGCGCGCCCCCGGGCGCCCTACGGATTTCACAGAAGGACTGAACGATGTCAGTTGAAAAGATCGAAGCCCTCGTCGTCGGCGCCGGACAGGCCGGCCTTGCCGCGAGCGAGCATCTCGGCCGTGCCGGCATTCCGCATCTCGTGCTCGAGCGCAGCCGGATCGCCGAGCGCTGGCGCACGGCGCGCTGGGATTCGCTCGTCGCCAATGGCCCGGCCTGGCACGACCGCTTCCCGACGCTCGAATTCGACGCCGATCCCGACGCTTTCGTGGCGAAGGACGCGGTCGCCGATTACATGGAAGCCTATGCAAGCCAGATCGGCGCGCCGGTGCGCTGCGGCGTCGAGGTGAACCGGGTCGCCCGCCTCGAAGGCCGCCCCGGTTTCCGCGTCGAGACCTCGACCGGCGTGATCGAGGCGGAATATGTGATCGCCGCGACCGGCGCCTTCCAGACGCCCTCGATCCCGCCGATGGTGCCCGCGAGCACCGGCATCACCCAGATCCATTCGAGCGACTACCGCAACCCCGGCCAGATCGCGCCGGGCGCGGTGCTGGTCGTCGGCGCCGGCTCCTCGGGCGTGCAGATCGCCGACGAGCTGCTCGCCGCGGGGCGCAAGGTCTATCTGTCGGTCGGGCCGCACGACCGCCCGCCGCGGAGCTATCGCGGCCGCGATTTCGTCTGGTGGCTCGGCGTTTTGAACCTCTGGGATGCCGACGCGAACCCGTCCTCCGAGCACACGACGATCGCGGTGAGCGGCGCCCATGGCGGCCACACCGTCGATTTCCGCAAGCTTGCCGCGCGGGGGATGGTGCTGCTCGGGCGGACCGAGGGGTTTGACGCGGGCACGATGCGCTTCGCCCCGGATCTCGCGAAGAATGTCGCGGGGGGCGACGCGAATTATCTGTCGCTGCTCGATGCCGCCGACGCCTATGTCGCGCGCAACGGGCTCGATCTGCCCGAGGAACCGCAGGCCCGCGTGATCGGCGCCGATCCCGCCTGCATGACCGATCCGATCCTCGCGCTCGATCTGGCCGAGGCCGGTATCACCACGATCCTCTGGGCCACCGGCTTCAGCTCGGATTATTCCTGGCTGCCCGAGGGCGCGCTCGACGCCGCCGGCAAGCCGCGCCATTCGCGTGGCGTCTCGACCGAGGCCGGGATCTATTTCCTCGGCCTGCCCTGGCAGACGCGCCGCGGCTCCTCCTTCATCTGGGGATGCTGGCACGACGCGAAATTCGTCGCCGATCACATCGCCAAGCAGCGCGGCTATCTCGCCTATGCGCCCGCCGCCGAACCCGCCACCAAGACCGCCTGATTTCCGGAGACCCGACATGGCCCATACCCGCATCCGCAAATTCAACACCAAGGACACCTATCCCGAGCAGAAGCTCGACAACGACCTCTGTCAGGCCGTGGTCGCGCGCGGCGCGACGGTCTTCCTGCGCGGCCAGTGCCCGCAGGATCTCGACACCGCCGAGGATATCGGCTCGATGGATCCGGTCGAACAGACCCACAAGGTGATGCAGAACATCCGCCAGCTGATCGAGGAGGCCGGCGGCAAGATGGAACATCTGTGCAAGGTCACCGTCTATCTGACCGACGTGCGCCACCGCGAGGCGGTCTATCGGACGATGGGCGAATATATCAAGGGCGTGCATCCGGTCTCGACCGGGGTGGTGGTGACCTGCCTCGCGCGGCCCTCGTGGCTGGTCGAGATCGACGCGACGGCGGTGATCCCGGACTGAGACGGCGGGGCCGGGGGATCCTCCCCCGGACCCCCTGAGGTATTTCGGGCAAGATGAAAGGGATGGGGTTGCGATGACCTTTTCGATCGTGGCGCGCTGCGCCGAGAGCGGGCAGTTCGGGATGGCGATCTCGTCCTCTTCTCCCGCGGTGGCGGCGCGCTGTGCCTTTGCCCGGGCGGGCGTGGGCGCGGTGGCGACGCAGAACGTGACGAACCCGGGGCTCGGGCCGCTGATGCTCGAGAGGCTTGCGGCGGGCGAGAGCGCCGAAGCGGCGGTTTCGGCGGCGGTGGCGGCGGATGGGTTCGCGGCCTATCGCCAGCTCATTGCCATCGGCGCCACGGGCGCGCCCGCGATCCATTCCGGCCCGAATGCGCTTGGGGTCTGGTCCTCGGCCAAGGGCACCGATTGCGCGGCGGGGGGCAATATGCTGGCGGACGCCGGCGTGCCCGCGGCGATGGTCGCGGGGTTCGAGGCCGCGACCGGCGGCCTTGGCGAGCGGCTCATTGCCGCGATGCAGGCGGGCTTGGCGCTTGGCGGCGAGGCGGGGCCGGTGCATTCCGCGGGGCTCCTGATCGTCGACCGGCAGGCCTGGCCCTGGGCCGAGCTGCGCATCGACTGGCTGGACGAGGGCTGCCCGATCGCCGCGCTCGCCCGCGCCTGGGAGGTCTATGCCCCCCAGGCCAACGACTATGTGACCCGCGCGCTGAACCCGGCCGCGGCCCCTTCCTACGGCGTTCCCGGAGACGAATGATGCAAAGCCTCGCCCATTACACCGCCCGTGCGGGCGCGCTCACGATGCGCAACCAGTGCTGGATCGACGGGCGCTTCGTGCCCGCCGCCTCGGGCGCGCGGTTCGACAGCGTGAACCCGGCGACCGGCCTTGCGCTCACCGATGTCGCGCGTGGCGGAGCGGAGGACATCGACCGCGCCGTGCGCGCGGCGCGCCGCGCCTTCGAGGATGGCCGCTGGTCGAAGCAGACGCCCGGCGCGCGCAAGGAGGTGCTGCTGCGCCTCGCCAATCTTCTGCGCGAGAACCTCGAGGAACTGGCGCTTCTCGACACGCTCGACATGGGCAAGCCGATCGCCGAGACGGTGAACGTCGACGTGCCCGGCTCTGCGCATTTCTTCCAGTGGCACGCCGAGGCGATCGACAAGCTTTATGACGAGGTCGCGCCGACCGGCGGGCGGGACATTGCCCTCATTCGCCGCGTGCCGCTTGGCGTGATCGGGGCGGTGGTGCCCTGGAACTTCCCGCTCGACATGGCGACCTGGAAACTGGCGCCGGCCTTGGCCGCGGGCAATTCGGTGGTGCTCAAACCCGCCGAGCAATCGCCGCTTTCGGCGCTGCGTCTGGCCGAACTCGCCGCCGAGGCGGGGCTGCCCGATGGCGTGCTGAACGTCGTGCCTGGCTTTGGCGAGGACGCGGGGCAGGCGCTTGGCCGGCACCCGGACGTCGATTGCCTCGTCTTCACCGGCTCGACCGAGGTCGGCAAGATGTTCCAGCGCTATGCCGGCGAGAGCAACATGAAACAGGTCTGGCTCGAGACCGGCGGCAAGAGCCCGAACCTGATCTTTGCCGATGCCGATCTGGATGCCGCCGCCGACAAGGCCGCCTTCGGCATCTTCTTCAATCAGGGCGAGGTCTGTTCGGCGAATTCGCGGATGCTGGTGCACGAAAGCATCGCCGAGGAGATGCTCGACCGGATGAAAACCCGGGCCGAGGCGATCCGGCCGGGCAACCCGCTCGACCCCGAAACCACGATGGGCGCGATGGTCGATGCGCGCCATGCCGAGCGGGTGGCGGGGTTCCTCGCCTCGGGCAAGCAGTCTTCGCGCCTCGTGACTGGGGGCGAGCGGCTGACGATCGGCGGCTCGGACGCCTTCATCGCGCCCACGATCTTCGCCGATGTGCCGCGCGACGCCCGCATCGCGCGTGAGGAGATCTTTGGCCCGGTGCTTGCCGTGCAGACCTTCCGCGACGACGCTGAGGCGATCGCGATCGCCAATGACTCGGTCTATGGCCTTGCCGCCTCGGTCTGGACGCGCGATCTGAGCCGGGCGATGGCGGTCTCCGATGCGCTCGTCGCGGGCACCGTTTCGGTCAACACGGTCGACGCGCTTTCCGCGATGACGCCCTTTGGCGGCATGAAGCAGTCGGGTTTCGGCCGCGACCTGTCGATCCATTCCTTCGACAAGTATTCGGCGCTGAAGACGGTCTGGATCAGCTATTGACGGAACTGGCGGGGCAGGGCAGCTTGCGTTAGGAAGGGGCTAACGCAAGAAATCCGGGGATAAGCCTTGCCCTTACGCATCACGCTGCGCCAGCTTGAATATTTCGTCGCCGTGGGTGAATGCGGCTCGATCGCGCTCGCCGCCGAGAAGGTCAATGTCTCCTCCCCCTCGATCTCCTCGGCGATCTCGCAGCTCGAGGCGGAATTCGGGCTGCAACTTTTCATCCGCCGCCATGCGCATGGGCTGTCGCTCACCCAGGGCGGCGCGCGCTTCATGGATCTGGCGCGCGAAGTGCTTGAAAAGGCGGGCGCTCTCAACGATCTCGCGAATGACATCACCGGCAAGGTGCGCGGGCCGCTGAACATCGGCTGCCTCGTCTCCTTCGCGCAGATCGTGCTGCCGCAGCTGCGCCGCAGCTTTGTCGACACCTATCCGGAGGTCGAGTTCCACCAGTTCGAACGCGACCAGCAGGAGCTGTTCGAGGCGCTGCGCTCGGCGAAACTCGACATCGCGCTGACCTATGACCTGAACGTGCCGCCCGATCTCGATTTCGTGCCGCTGATCGGGCTGCCGCCCTTCGCGCTCCTGCATGAAACGCATGAGCTCGCCCATCTCGAGGCGGTCTCGCCCGCCGAGCTGTCCGACTACCCGATGGTGCTGCTCGACCTGCCGATGAGCGGGGAATATTTCCTGTCCTTCTTCACCGCGCTTGGCATCACGCCGATGATCGCCGAACGCACCCGCGACATCGCGGTGATGCGCTCGATGGTGGCGAATGGGTTCGGCTATGGCCTCGCCAATATCCGCCCGATCACCGAGCTTGCGCCGGACGGGCGGCGGTTGCGTTTCGTGCCGCTCACCGGGCCAGTGCGCACCCTCAACCTCGGCCTGATGATGAGCGAGGGGGCGCAGAATTCCCGCGTGATCCGCGCCTTCATCGAGCATGCGAAGGCCGAGATCACCCCCTTGCGCGCGCCCGGCCTGCAGGTCCGCGCGCCGGGCGTGCGGCACGATTTCTGACCTTTTCAAACCGCACATTAAATGAGCGCTTCGCCACTTTGCTAAGAGATTAGGCCTAGCCTAAGTCAGGCTTCCGGAAGGTGTAATTTACTTGGGCGCCCCGGCGCCGGATCGTCGCCTCAGCCCGGCCAGACCTGCGGCCGGCAAGGAGACGACGTGCGAAACCCAGCCTATGATATCCTGTTCGAGCCCGCGAAGATCGGGCCCCTGACCGCGAAGAACCGTTTCTACCAGGTTCCGCATTGCAACGGCGGCGGCTATCGCGACCCGACGGCCGCGGCGACGATGCGCGGGATCAAGGCCGAGGGCGGCTGGGGCGTGATCTTCACCGAACAGACCGAGATGCACCATACCTCGGAAATCACGCCCTTCATCGAGCTGCGGCTCTGGGACGAC
>NZ_JBFXGV010000044.1:0-30284 GCF_050177655.1 Paenirhodobacter sp. | reverse complement strand
GCCGATCGCGCTTCTGGGCTTTGCCACGCCGCTCGCCGCGGCCTTGGCGATGTCCTTCTCCTCGATTACGGTGTCGCTCAATTCGCTGCGGCTGAAGTGAGGCTTTCCGATGTCCGTCCTGACCTATCTGATCCCGATCTCGCTCTTCCTGGGCGGCTTCGGCCTCGTCGCTTTCCTCTGGTCGCTGCGCACGAAGCAATATGAGGATCCGAAGGGCGACGGCGAGCGGATCCTCTCGGACAAATACGACGACCATCCGAAGGTCTGACCCCACAGGTCAAAACGAAAAGGGCGCCCCGGGAGGCGCCCTTTTTCCTGCGGTGGGGGAGGGGCTCAGGGCCCGATCACCGTGCAATCGCTGCCGCGCGCCGAAAGCCGCGCACAGGCGAGCTGCGCGCCCTGCTGGGTGAGGCCGACGAAATTCGCCTCATAGCCGGTCTTGCGCGTCGCGACCTTGCGCAGCGCATCGCCAAGCGTGTCGCTCTCCATCAGCGCGGTCTTCATCAGCGCGCGCTCGGCCGCATATTGCGAGGCGTATTTGCCGAGGTTGATGCCGTAGTTCCGCCCGCCCGAGGAGGAGGCGCGCGCCACCACTTCGCGGGTCTTCTGCTGCGCGGGGGCGGGGGGCGTGAGCGCGGCGAGGATCACCGTGTCGTTGCGCTTCGCCCCGGTCATCGCCAGGGTCTCGGGCTGCGGCGTCGCGCTTTGCACGAAGACCGGGCCGGTCGGATCGGTGTCGCCCTGCGCGATCTCGTCATCGGTGCCGTTCACCGGGTCGATCATCGCCAGCGTCTCGGGCTGCGGCGCGGAGACCTGCACGAAGCCCGCCCGCGGCGCGGCCGCCGGGCGCGGGCTGTCGCCCTGCGCGGCCTGGGCCACGACCGAGTTCACATTCTGCAGCTCGGCCACTTCCGCGGGCGCCGCCGGATCGAGCGGTGCCGCCGCATCGGCGAGCGCCATCTCGATCGCCGCGCGCTTGTCGCGGCCGACGCCCGGGCGCTTCGACGGGCGCGGGCTGGTGTCGGGCGCCAGCGCGACGATGATCCGCTTCGCCTCGGCCACGGGGGTGGCATTGTCCTCGCCCTCGTCGCTGTCGGCGATGCTGGTGCCGGTCACTTCGGGCCCGGCGACGTCGTTGTTCGCCATCAGCACGGCCGGCGGCTCGGGTTTCTCGGGGGTGACCTTGCCGGGCGCGCGGGCAAAGCCGAGGTCGAGCAGCTCGGCCACCTTGGCGTTGCGCTGCGCGGTCGAGGTGCCGCCGAACATCGTCGCGATGATGCGCTTGTTGCCGCGCTGCGCCGAGGCCACGAGGTTGAAGCCCGCGGGCACGGTGTAGCCGGTCTTGATGCCGTCCGCGCCCTCATAGGCGTCGAGGAAACGGCGGTTGGTATTGGCGACCTTGGCGATGCCCGCATCCGCGGTGCGGCGCGAGAACAGGTTGTAATATTGCGGGAAATCGTAAAGCACGTGGCGCCCGAGGATCGACATGTCATGCGCGGTCGACATATGGCCCTCGCGGGTCAGGCCGTTGGCGTTCTTGAAGGTGGTGTTCTTCATCCCCATCGACTTCGCCATCGCGTTCATCTTCGCGGCAAAGCCCGCCTCGTCGCCGCCGAGATAGTCGCCGATCGCCGCCGCCGCATCGTTGGCCGATTTGATCGCCGCGGCGCGGATCAGGTAACGCAGCTCGATCTTCTGCCCCGGGCGCAGCCCGAGGCGCGAGGGCGGCTGGCTCGCCGCATGGGCGGTCACGGTCACGACGCTGTCGAGGCTGACCTGCCCGCGTTCGATCGCCTGGAAGGTCAGATACAGCGTCATCATCTTGGTCAGCGAAGCCGGGTGCAGCCGGGTGTCGGCGTTCTTCTGGTAGAGCACCTCACCGGTGCGCGCATCCATCACATAGGCGGCGAAAGGCGCCGCAAATGCGAGTGCCGGAACCAGAACGAGAAGAAATGCCAACAGCCCCTGACGGACCCAGCGCATGAGCGTGGTCACGGTTCTTACCCTTATACTGCCTCTCGCCCCGGTTTTTGTCTGCGCAATTGAGTGACGCGATCGCTCGCGCGCGCATGGGGCTTTGACGGCCAGCGTAACACGGGTTTTCATCACTGAAAACCGCCTATTTTCAATCGCTTTCAGTGCGACCTTCATGCAACGGCGCAAGATCTCGTGGCTCCGCGGGAGGGGGGACGCGCTCCTTGGTGGGCGGGGGTTGCGGGTTACCGCGGCCCTAGCCCGGCGCCGCCGCGATCGCCGCGACGAGCGGCGGCAGACCGCCGAGATCGGCAAGTTCGGCAAAGCGCGGATGCGCCGCGGGCGCCGTCGCATGTTCGAGCGCCCAGGTCAGCGCATGGGGCACATGCACACCCCAGCCGCCCGCCGCGATCATCGGCAGCACGTCGGATTTCAGCGAATTGCCGACCATCAGCGCCTCCGCCGCGCCCGACCCGTGGCGCGCGAAGACCGCCTCATAGGTGTCGCGCCGCTTGTCCGAGACGATCTCGACCGCGTCGAACAGATCGCCCAGCCCCGACTGCGCGAGCTTGCGCTCCTGGTCGATCAGGTCGCCCTTCGTCACCAGCACGAGGCGGTAATGCCCGGCAAGCGCCTCGATCGCGGCGCGCGCCTGCGGCAAAAGCTCGACCGGATGGGCCAGCATCTCGCGCCCGGCGGCGAGGATCTCGCCGATCACCGCGCCGGGCACCGCGCCGCCGCTGACCTCGACCGCGGTCTCGATCATCGAAAGGGTGAAGCCCTTCACCCCGAAACCGTAGATCCCGACATTGCGCCGCTCCGCCGCGAGCAGCCGCTCTTCCAGATGCTCGGGCGCGGCGTGATCGGCCAGCAATTCCCGCAGCCGCGCCTGCGTCAGCTGGAAGAACCGTTCGTTGTGCCACAGCGTGTCATCCGCGTCGAAACCGATCGCCGTCAGCCGCATCCTTCCCCCTGACGCCCGGTTTCGCCCCGATCGGGACAATTGACGTTCTGCAAAGGCTTTCCTTGTGGCACGATCTTCCTATATTCCCCGGATATCCAGCCGATTCCCGCATCTCGGAGGCCGCCCTTGGCTTTTCTTCCCCTTCACATGAGCGCCGACCGCGAGGGCGACGGTGAGGGCGAGGCCGGCGTCGCGCTCAAGACGAAGCCGAAGACGCAGCGCCCGCCGATGTACAAGGTGTTGTTGCTGAACGACGATTACACGCCGATGGAATTCGTCGTGCATATCCTCGAACGGTTCTTCGGGCTCAATCACGCGCAGGCCTTCGAGATCATGCTGACCGTGCACAAGAAGGGGCTCGCGGTCGTGGGGGTGTTTTCCTTCGAGGTGGCGGAGACGAAGGTGGCGCAGGTGATGGATTTCGCCCGCCGCCATCAGCACCCGCTGCAATGCACCATGGAAAAGGAATAGGCGCCGCCCCTCGCGCCTTCCGTTCCGGAGACCTCATGAGCCATCCGCGCCTGTCCCTTGCGCTTGAAACCCCCGACGCCTTTCCGGCCTCGGGCCGTATCGCGCTTTTCCGCCCCACCGCCGAGACCGATCTTTCCGATCTGCCGCGCGCGCGGCTGCACGCGGTGCAGGGCTTCCGCCCCGATCACGACGCGCTCGCCGCGCGCGGCATCGCCGTCGCGCCGCTGCCCGAGGGGCCCTATGTCGCCGCCGTGGTCTTCGTGCCGCGCGCCAAGGCCGAGGCCCGCGCGCTGATCGCGCAGGCCTGCGAGATGGTGGTGCCCGGTGGGCCGGTCTGGATCGACGGGGCGAAGACCGACGGCATCGACAGCCTGCTGCGCGATTTGCGCGGGCGGATCCCGGTCTCCGATCCGATCGCCAAGGCGCATGGCAAGATCTTCCGCTTCGACGCGATGCCCGGCGCGCTGATCGACTGGCTGGCGCAGCCCTCCGAACCCGCGCCCGGTTTCACCACGCTGCCCGGCGTGTTCTCGGCCGATGGCGTCGACCGCGGCTCGGCGCTGCTCGCCGCCTGCCTGCCCGAGACGCTGCCCGCGCGGATGGTCGATCTCGGCGCCGGCTGGGGCTGGCTTTCGGCGCAGGTGCTGGGTCACAAGGGTGTGGAAAGCCTCGATCTGATCGAGGCGGAGCATGACGCGCTCGAATGCGCGAAAATGAACGTTTCCGACCCGCGCGCGCGGTTTTTCTGGGCCGATGCGACGAAGTTCACGTTCGAAAACCGCTATATGGGCGCGGTGATGAACCCGCCGTTCCACACCTCGCGCGCCGCCGATCCGGGGCTGGGCCAGGCTTTCATCCGGGCCGCGGCGGGGATGCTTTCGCTGTCGGGCACGCTCTGGATGGTGTCGAACCGGCACCTGCCCTATGAGGCGCTCCTGCGCGAGCTTTTCCATGACGTGACCGAGATCACCCCGCCCGGCGGTCCCGACGGCGCCTTCCGTATCAACCGCGCGGAACGCCCGATCGCCCATGCCACGAAGCCCGCCGCCCGGCCCGAGGCCGCGCCTGCCGCGACGCAGCGTCGCGTCTCTCGCAAGCGGCGCTGAAATGCGCTAACACTGGCCCAACCGGGGGCTGCCCCCCATCAGGAACGGAGCCGCCATGTCGCTCGCCATCACCGGCAAGACCGCCATCATCACCGGGGCCGCCCATGGCATCGGCCTCGCGATCGCGCGCCATTTCCTCGATCGCGGCGCGCAGGTGATGTGCGCCGACATCGACGAGGCGAAGCTGCTCGCCGAATGGGGCGATCAGGCGCGCTCTGAGGGGCCGGTGCGGATCTTCGCGGGCGACCTGTGCCAGAAGCTGACCGTCGCCAACCTGCTTTCGGCCACCGTCGACGCTTTCGAGCGGATCGACATTCTGGTCAACGCGGCGCGCACCTTCGCGCCGACGGCGGACCCGCTCGACCCCGATACCACCGTGCTCGACGACATGCTGCGCCAGAACATGAAGGCGGGGCTGCGGCTCTCGCAGCTCACCGCGAAGCGGATGATCGCCCAGGCCGAGCGCGAGGGAAGGCGCCAGGGCGAGATCGGCTCGATCGTCTCGGTCTCCTCGCTCGCCGCGCGCCGCACCCAGCCCGAGATCCTCGCCTATTCGATCGCCTGCGCCGCGCAGGATCAGGCGATCCGCTCGCTCGCCGTGGCGCTTGCGCCGCACCGGATCCGGGTGAACGGCGTCGCCTTCGCCTCGGTGATGAGCGCCTCGTTGCAGGCTTCGTTGAAGGAACATGCCGACTGGCGCGAGGCGATCGCCGCGGGCACGCCAATGGGTCGCATCGCGCCGCCCTCGGAACTGGCCGAGACGGTGCAATATCTCGCCTCCTCCGGCGCCGGTTTCGTCACCGGGCAGATCGTCACCATCGACGGCGGGCGCGGGCTGATCGACCCGATCGGGGTGCCGGGCTACTGAGGCCGGGCGCCGCGCGCCCCGGGCCGTTCACTCCGGGTAGGTGGCCCGGCAGGCGGCGATATTCGCCTGCATCTGCGGCCGGATCGCGGCGATCTTCGCGCGCAGCCCCTCCGCCTTGCGCCGCTCCGCCGCGGGGTCGATCGCGACCCGGCGCTGGCGCGTGATCACGTCGTCGTCAAGGCACATCCGCGGCCGCGCGATCTCCTTGCCATTCGGCTTGGTGATCGTGTCATAGCCGCAGACCTCCCAATGGGTGATCGTGTCCTGGTATTCCTCCCAGGCATATCCGCGCGCGAGATTGCCCTCGACCGTCGCGAGCATCGCTTCGAGCGTGCGGGTTTCGCGCGTGGCGCGGTTGAGGCACTGTTCCTGCGGCGTGCCGCAGGCGGCAAGACCGACGAGGATGAGAACCGGGAGTTTGCGCATCTTTGCCTCCGTGACGGGGGTATTCTCGGGCCTCGCGGGCGAAAACGCAATTCCCTGCGCGCGCCCCGGCTGCTAAGGGGATCGCAAAGGGAGACAGCGATGACCGATCAGGATTTCGAGGCCCGCAAGGCGCGGGCGAGCCAGTGGTTTTCCGAGCTGCGCGACCGCATCGTCGCCGCTTTCGAGGGGCTCGAGGATCGTTTCGAGGGCGAGGGCCCGGCGGGGCGCTTCGAGGTGACGCCCACCACCCGCAGCGGTCCCGCGGGGGAGGACAACGGCGGCGGCAAGATGTCGGTGCTGCGCGGCGGGCGCGTCTTCGAGAAGGTCGGCGTCAATATCTCGACGGTCTGGGGCACGCTTGCGCCGCGCGCGCAAAAGGCGATGGCGGCGCGCGGTGTGCCGGGGATGGAGGCCGATCCGCGGTTCTGGGCCTCGGGGATCTCGCTCGTCGCGCATATGCGCAATCCGCATACCCCGGCCGTTCACATGAATACGCGCATGTTCTGGACGCCGGGTGCCTGGTGGTTCGGCGGCGGCGCCGATCTCAACCCCTGCATCGAATATCCCGAGGACACCGCGCATTTTCACGCCGCGCTGCAAGCGGCCTGCGACGCGCATGACGCGGGCTATTACCCGCGGTTCAAGGCCTGGGCGGATGAGTATTTCTTCATTCCCCATCGCGGGCGCGCGCGCGGCGTCGGCGGCATCTTCTACGACGATCTCAACACCGGCGACTGGGAGGCGGATTTCGCCTTCACCCGCGCGGTGGGCGAGGCGTTCTTGCCCGCCTTCCTGCCGGTGACCGAGCGCCGCCTCGGCACGCCCGCCTCCGAGGCGGACCGTGACGCGCAGCTGATCCATCGCGGGCTCTATGCCGAATACAATCTGGTCTATGACCGGGGTACGAAATTCGGGCTGGAGACCGGGCACAATGCGGATGCGGTGCTGATGAGCCTGCCGCCGCTTGCGAAATGGGTGTGAGGGGAAGGCCCTCTCACGCCACGATCTCGATCAGCGGTGCGCCGGGCTGACGGCCTGCCGCCTCCGCCGCCCGGGCAAAACTGCCGTGCATCAGATCGTCGAGCGCGCCCTCATGCGGGGCGCCGACGACGACATGGCGCGCCCCTTCCGCCGTGGCCCGGGTCAGCGCGGCGCGCACCGCCTGGCCGGGCGTCGCGTGCAGCACCGCGCCGGTGGCGGGGAGACCCGCCGCCGCGATCCGCGCGCAGGCGGCGGCGACGATCGCCTCGGCCCGGGCGCGCGGCTCGGGATCGGCCTCCTCGCCGTCGAGCACCTCGGAGATCCGCACATGGAGGGCCAGCACCTGCGCGCCGGCGGCCTGCGCCAGCGCCGCGGCGCGGTCGAGCACGCGCGCATCCGCCGCGCTGCCATCGACGGCGGCCACGACGAGCGGCTTTGCCAGTGCCGCGGCGGGGGCGGCCTTGTGATGCGCGATCGTCGCGCGGCGCAGCCAGAGCGTCGCGGGGGCGAGGAGCGCGGCCAGCGCCGCGACGGCGAAGGCGGTCATCACCGAGGCGTGCTCGGCGATCGTCGGCACCGCCCAGGGCGCGACCACGCCCGCGAACCAGCGCAGGAAGTTGTAGCCCGCCGAGGCGACCGGCCGCGGCACGTCGGAGACCTCGAGCGCGAGCTCGGTGAAGAGGGTGTTGCACAGGCCCATGATCGCGCCCGAAAGCACCACCGCCGCGGCGATCGCGGGCTTGTTGCCCGATCCCATCACCAGAAGCAGCGCCGCCAGCCCGGCGAGGGCCACCGCCACCACCGGCACGAGACCGAAGCGCGCCTCGACCCGGGGCGCGACGAAGACGGAGAAGAACGCGAGCATCAGCCCCCAGCCGAAGAAGATCGCCCCCACCGCATGGGCGGAAAGATCGAGCACGAAGGGCGCGAAGGCGAGCACCGCGAAGAAGGCGAAATAGTAGAAGAACCCGGCGAGCGAGACGGTGAAAAGCCCCGGATGCCCGAGCGCGCGGACCGGCGCGCTGAGCGATGTCTTCTGCGCGGGCTTCGGCATGCCGGGCAGGAAGATCGCGATCGAGACGAGACCCACGGCCATCAGCGTCGCGGTGCCGAAGAAGGGCCAGCGCCAGGAGTGCGCCCCCAGCGCCGCGCCAAGCAGCGGCCCGACGGAGAGGCCAAGCCCCATCGCCGCCTCGTAGATCAGCACCGCGCGCCCGGTGCCGCCGCGCGTCACCGCGACCAGCACCGAAAGCGCCGTCACCACGAAGAAGGCGTTGCCAAGCCCCCATCCCGCGCGGAAGGCGACGAGTTCACGCACCGAGCCCGAGGTGCCGGCCAGCGCCGCGAAACAGACGATCAGCGCCGCGCCCAGAAGCAGCGTCGCCCGCGCGCCGATCCGGCTCGAGACGAAGCCGGTGACGAGCATCATCACCGAGGTGACGAGGAAATAGGAGGTGAAAAGCAGCGAGACCTGCGACGGCCCGGCGTTGAGCCCCGCCGCGATCGAGGTCAGGATCGGATCGACGAGGCCGATCGACATGAAGCCGACGACACAGGCGAAGGCGGTGGCCCAGACGGCGGTCGGCTGATCGCGGAAACGGCCGGAAGCGGCGCCGGGGAGGGCGCCCGAAGGGAATTGCGACATGGATCACTCATGGAAACGAGGGGGGCGGGCTTGCCGCAGGGCGACTCACCCTGTAAAATTTGTGTATCGTTCAAATAGTGTATTATGCAAGTAATTGGAGACGGTGATGCCGGAGAGAGAGACCGGGGCGGAGGCCTCGCCCGGAACGCGGGCCATCGAACATGATCTGGCGCTGCTCGTGCGCGCGCTGGAGGGGCTTTATCGCGCGCGAAAACATCCGCTCGACCGCGCGCAATATCTGCTCCTGCTCGCGCTGCGCGAGGGGCCGCGGACGAGCGGCGATCTGGCGGCGGCGCTTGGGCTCGACCATTCCACGGTGACGCGCCAGATCGCGGCGCTGGAAAAGGGCGGGCTGATCACCCGCCGCCCCAATCCGCGCGACCGGCGCAGCGCGCTGATCGGCGCGAGCGTGGAGGGGCGCACGCGCTGCGACGAGATGCAGGGGCAGCGGCTTGCCCGGCTCGAGGGCCTGCTCGCCGGCTGGGACGAGGCGGAACGACAGCGCTTCGCCACCGATATCGCGCGGTTCAACGCGCTGCTGCGCGCCTCGAAACGCCGCGGCTGAGCGCCCCGCCGCGCATCGCCGCGCCCCTTTTGCACAAGGGGCTTTCCCTTCTGCGCGAAAGCGGCTAGAAGCCGCGCTTCCGCCCAATCGAAAGCCCCTGACATGACCGAGTTCGAAAACCTTCCCGCCGCGCTCTCCGAGGCGCTGGCCGCGAAGGGCTATGCCGCCCTGACCCCCGTGCAGGAGGCGGTCTCCGACCCGGCACTGGCGGGGCGCGACCTGCTCGTCTCGGCGCAGACCGGTTCGGGCAAGACGGTGGCCTTCGGCCTCGCGATGGCCTCCGAGCTGATGGCAGGGGGGGGCATCCCGCCCTATGCCGACACGCCGCGCGCCCTTGTCGTGGCGCCGACGCGCGAGCTTGCGCAGCAGGTCAGCCGCGAGCTCGGCTGGCTTTACGGCAAGGCCGGGGCGGTGATCGCGGGCGCCGTGGGCGGCATGGACGCGCGCAACGAACGTCGCGCGCTGGAACGCGGCGCGCATATCGTCGTCGGCACCCCGGGGCGGATCTGCGATCACATCCGCCGCGGCGCGCTGGACCTGTCGGCGCTTTCGGTCGTGGTGCTCGACGAGGCGGACGAGATGCTCGACCTCGGCTTCCGCGAAGACCTCGAATTCATCCTGGAATCGGCGCCCGAGACGCGGCGCACGCTGATGTTCTCGGCCACCGTGCCGCCGGGCATCGCCAAGCTCGCCGCAGTCTTCCAGCGCGACGCCGAGCGGATCTCGACCATCGCGGCGCGCGAGCAGCATGCCGACATCGACTATCGCGCCCTCGTCGTCGACAAGTCCGACCGCGAGAACGCGATCGTCAACGTGCTGCGCTTCCATGAGGCGGAGCGCGCCATCGTCTTCTGCTCGACCCGCGCGGCGGTGACGCATCTGACCGGCAAGCTGCTCAACCGCGGCTTTTCCGTCGTCGCGCTCTCGGGCGAGCTGACGCAAGACGAACGTTCCCGCGCGCTGCAGATGATGCGTGACGGGCGCGCCCGCGTCTGCATCGCCACCGATGTCGCCGCGCGCGGCATCGACCTGCCAGGCCTCGAGCTCGTGGTGCACGCCGATCTGCCGCAGAACCGCGAGGGGATGCTGCACCGCTCGGGCCGCACCGGGCGCGCCGGCAAGAAGGGCATCTCGGCGCTGATCGTGCCGTTCAACGTCCGCTCGAAGGCGGAGCGGCTCCTGCGCGAGGCGGGCGTCAACGCCACCTGGGAAACCGCGCCGACGCCCGACGACATTCTGGCGCGCGACGCCGAGCGGATGCTGGCCGAGCCGGCGCTGACCGAGCCGGCGACGGCGGAGGAATTCGACGGCATCGAACGGCTGCTCGCGGCCTTTGAGCCGAAGCAGCTCGCCGCCGCCGTGCTGCGCCATTTCCGCGCCGCCCGCACCGCGCCCGAAGACCTGACCCCGGTCACGCTCGATGGCGCGATCAAGCCGCGCGCGCGTGAGGAATTCGGCAATTCGCGCTGGTTCCGGCTCAGCATGGGCCATGACCAGTGGGTCGATCCGAAATGGCTTTTGCCGATGCTGTGCCGCGCGGGCGATCTGACGCGCCGCGACATCGGCATGATCCGGGTGATGCAGGACCACACCTTCGTGCAGATCCACGCCGAAGCGGCGGGCCGCTTCGAAGGGTCGCTCGCGCCCTCGATGGTGATGGAGGACAAATGCACGGTCGAGGCGCTGGCCGAGGCGCCCGAGGGGCTCGACCGCCCGGCGCCGCGCCCGTCGCGCTGGTCGAAGGACGGCGACGATCGCGCCCCGCGCAAGCCCCATCGCAAGGGCCAGAGCTATGGCGAGGGCGCGCCGAAACCGCCGCGCAAATACGAGCGTGCCGAGGGTGATGCCCCGCGCGCCCCGCGCAAGTATGAGCGTGCCGAGGGCGATGCCCCGGCGAAACCCGCCCGCAAATATGACCGCGCCGAGGGCGAGGGCGCCGCGTCGAAGGGGCGCAAATCGGCCCCCTGGGCGCGCGAGGGCGGTCATGGCGGCGCGGCGAAGACCGAGAGCAAGCCCGGCTTCAAGCCGAAGGCGAAATTCGGCAAGCCCGGCGCCAAGCCCGGCCCGAAACCGGGCGGCAAGAAACCCTACACGAAATGAAAAAGGGGGCCGCGCGCCCCCTTTTCCTTGGCCAAAATACTCAGGAACCGCTCAGCCGTTGCGGATCGTCTCGATCATCAGCGCGACGTTCTCCGGGTCGGCGTCGGGCGTGATGCCATGGCCGAGGTTGAAGATATGCGGCCCGCCGCGGAAGGCCTCGACGACGTGGCGCGTCGCCTCGACCAGCGCCGGCCCGCCGGTGACCATGTGCTTCGGATCGAGGTTGCCCTGCACGCAGCCGTCGATCTGCACCTTCGCCGCCGCCCATTCCGGCGTCACCGAATTGTCGATCGCGACGCAATCCGCCCCGGTCTTCTTCGCGAAACCGATGTAGCCCTCGCCCGCCTCGCGCGGGAAGGCGATCACCGGCACATGCGGGAAGCGCGCCTTCAGCGCGGTGATGATCCGCGCCGCGGGGGCGACGGCGAAATCCTCGAAATCCTGGCCCTTCAGGCTCCCCGCCCAGCTGTCGAAGAGCTTGACGACCTCGGCCCCGGCCTCGATCTGCTGCGAGAGATAGGCGATCGTCGCCTCGGTCAGCAGGTCGATCAGCCCGGCGAAAGTGGCGCGATCGGCGGCCTTGAGCGCATGCGCCGGCCCCTGGTCGCGGGTGCCGCGCCCGGCGATCATATAGGTCGCCACCGTCCAGGGCGCGCCGGCGAAACCGATCAGCGTGGTCTCGGCGGGCAGCTCGCGGCGCAGGATCCGCACCGTCTCGTAGATCGGGGCGAGCGTGTCGTGCACGTCGTCATGGGCCTTCAGCGCGGCCAGTTCGGCGGGCGTCGTCACCGTGGTCATCCGCGGCCCCTCGCCGGTCTCGAACCAGAGATCGACGCCAAGCGCCTGCGGCAGCAAGAGGATATCGGCAAACAGGATCGCGGCGTCGAAACCGTAACGCCGGATCGGCTGCAGCGTGACCTCGGCGGCCAGTTCGCTGTCATAGCAGAGCGAGAGGAAATCGCCGGCCTTCGCGCGGGTCGCGCGATATTCCGGCAGGTAGCGCCCCGCCTGACGCATCATCCACACCGGAGGGGTCGGCAGGGTCTCGCCGCGCAGCGCGCGCAGGATCGTCTTATCGGTCATCGGGGCTCTCCTTTGCCCCCTTCATCGCGGCCTGCGTCCGAATGTCAAGCATCGCGCGCGTCGCGCCGCTTGCGCGGGCAATCGGTCGCGGCTATGCGGGGGACATGGAACAGATGCCCACCGAGAAATCCCCGCTGAAGATCGGCACCCGCGGTTCGCCGCTGGCTCTCGCCCAGGCTTTCGAAACGCGCGACCGGCTGATGGCGGCCCATGGCCTGCCCGAGGGCGCCTTCGAGATCGTGGTGATCTCCACCTCCGGCGACAACGCCGCGCTGATCGCCGCCGACAAGCCGCTGAAGGAGCTTGGCGGCAAGGGCCTCTTCACCAAGGAGATCGAGGAGGCGATGCTGGCCGGGCGCATCGACATCGCCGTGCATTCGATGAAGGACATGCCGACGGAACAGCCCGAGGGGCTGCTCCTCGACTGTTACCTCCCGCGCGAGGACACCCGCGACGCCTTCGTTTCGCTCGCGCATGGCAGCCTCGCCGATCTGCCCACGGGGGCGGTCGTCGGCACCTCGAGCCTGCGCCGGCGCGCGCAGCTCGCCTATCGCCGGCCCGACCTGACGCTCGTCGAGTTCCGCGGCAATGTGCAGACCCGGCTGCGCAAGCTCGAGGAGGGCGTGGCGAGTGCCACCTTCCTCGCGATGGCGGGGCTGAACCGGCTCGGCAAGGCCGCGGTCGCGCGCTCGGCGATCCCGCCCGAGGAGATGCTGCCCGCCGTCGCGCAGGGCGCGATCGGGATCGAGCGGCGCGCGGCGGATGCGCGTTGCGCGGCGCTGCTCGCGCCGATCCACGACGGCCCGACGGGCGAGCGGCTGAGCGCGGAACGCGCCTTCCTCGCCACGCTCGACGGCTCCTGCGAGACGCCGATCGCCGGGCTCGCGCTGCTCGAGGGCGGCGAGATCTGGCTGCGCGGCGAGATCCTGCGCCCCGACGGCTCCGAAGCGATCGGCGGCGACCGCCGCGGCGCGATTTCGGACGCGGCCGAACTGGGCGCCGATCTCGCGCGCGAGCTGCTCGGTCTGGCGCCGAAGGGCTTCTTCGACTGGCGCTGAGCCGGTGGCGCCTGCGGACGCTCCGCGGGGGATATTTCTTCACTTTGGAAGCGCAGGGTTTCCAAAGTGCCCAAATATCCCCGCCGGAGGCTCCTCCCTCTCCGCCGCAGCCGCGGCTGCCGGTTTGCCCCCCTTGCGCCCGCGCCCGCCCGGGCGCATGAGGCGGCCATGTCGATCCCGTCCCTTGCCACGCTCGCCTCGCCCTTCCGCCCGATCCTGCGCGATCCGGCGCTGATGCTGGCCGCGGTTCTCATCACCCTTTTCGGTCTGCATGCGGCGACGCTCGCGCCCTATGTCTCGACCCTCGCCGTCACCGTCTTTCATCTGAGCGACGGCGCCTTTTCCGCGATTCTCGTGCTCGCCTCGCTGATCGCGGTCTCCTCCTCGGTGGGCTTCGGCATCCTCGCCGATCAGCGCGCCAATCGCCGCGCGATCGCGCTGGCGACCGGGGTGGCGCTGACGCTCGGCACCGGGCTCGTCACGCTCGCCCCGCGCACGCCGAGTTTCGTGATCGCGCATGCGCTGCTCCTGCCGATCTCGGGCTCCTTCTTCGGCCAGCTCTTCGCGCTCGCCCGCCTCGCCGCGACGACCCATCCCGAGCGCGACCGCCCCGCGATCCTCTCCACCCTGCGCGCGCTTTTCGCGCTGGCCTGGGTCGTCGCGCTGCCGATCTGGTCTGTGGCCTTCCGCGCCGGCGTGCCGCTCACCGCGGTCTATCCGGTCTGCCTGATCGCGGCGGTGGCGATTCTCGCGCTGATCTGGGCCTTCTGGCCGCGCGACGGGGCCACGCGCTGGCCCGACCCGCGCTCGGGGCTGAGCTTCCGCGCCGCGCTGCGCGAGATCGCCGAGCCCGCGGTGCTGATCCGGGTGCTGGCGCTTGGCACGATCAACGGCGCGGTGATGCTTTATCTGATCGTGATCGGCCTCGTCTTCGCCACGATCCCGGGGCGCGGGGCGGAGGATACCGCGCTTTATGCCGGGCTGATGGCGGGGCTCGAGGTGCCCTTCATGCTGGCGCTGCCCGCGGTCTTGCACCGGCTGCCGCGCACCGGGTTCATCTGGCTCGGCATGGCGCTTTATGCGGTGCATCTCGCGGGCCTTCCGCTGCTGGCCGCGACGCCCTGGGTCTGGATCCTGACGCTTTTCGGCGCGGTCGGCGGCGCCGTGGTGCTGACCCAGCCGATGGCCTATCTGCAGGATCTGCTTGGTGCGCGGCCCGGCGCGGGGGCCTCGCTGATGGCGCTGCAAAAGCTTGCGGGTGACGTGATCTGCGCGGGCACCTTCGCGATCGGCACCGCGCTTTCGGGCTACGCGCTTACTGCAGTGATCGGCGCCACGCTCGGGCTGATCGGCGGCGGCATGCTCTGGGCGCTCGACCGCCGCCGCTGAGCCTGCCGGCGCTGCGGCTCTAGCGCCGCGCCTGCCCCAGCAGCTCGAGCACCTTCGGCCCGAGCGCGGCGACCACCAGCTTCACCCCCGCGGGCGCCGGGTGCAGCCCGTCGGCCTGCATCAGCCCCCGCGCCGCGCGCTCCTCGGGCGTGACCGCGGCGATCGGGGCAAGCAGGTTGGGCAGCAGGAGCGCGTGATATTTCGCGGCCAGTTCGGGCCAGATCGCATCGAATTTCGCCTGATACTCCGGCCCGTAATTGCCCGGCGCCTTCACCCCGATGAGCAGCACCGGCAGCCCGCGCCCGGTCACCTCGGCCAGCATCGCATCGAGGTTCTCGCGCGCGATCTCGGGCGGCAGGCCGCGCAGGATGTCATTGCCGCCAAGCTCGATCATCACCGCGGTGGTCTTGTCGTCGAGCGACCAGTCGAGCCGCGCGCGCCCGCCCGCGGTGGTGTCGCCCGAAACCCCGGCGTTGATCACGCTGACCTCGGCGCCCTGCGCGCTCAGCCAGGCCTGCAGCTGCGGCACGAGCCCGTCCTCCGGCATCAGCCCGTAGCCCTGGGTCAGGCTGTCGCCGAGCGCGACGAGTTCGGCCGGCGCCGCGGCGAGCGGTGCGGCCGAAAGCAGCGTGGCGAGAATTGCCGTGCGAATTCCCTTGCTTGCGCGCCGGAACGGTCCATATCCGAGGGGGTGACGCGAAAGGAAGGTTTCGATGGTGACGCCGAAAACGGACATTGTGCTCTCCCTCGCGGACGCCCGGCTGACGCTTGACGGCAATGCCGGGCCGGTCGAGATCCTGCGCGGCATTTCGCTAAAGATCAACCGGGGCGAAAGCGTCGGTCTGACCGGGCCCTCGGGCTCGGGCAAGTCCTCGCTGCTCATGCTGATGGGCGGCCTCGAGCGCCCGAGCGCGGGCGAGGTCAATGCGCTCGGCCATGATCTTTCGATGATGGGGGAGGACGCGCTTGCCCGGTTTCGCCGCGGCAACATGGGCATCGTGTTCCAGTCCTTCCACCTCGTGCCGACGATGACGGCGCTCGAAAACGTCGCGCTGCCGCTCGAGATCGCGGGGGCGGCCGACGCCTACGACCGCGCAGAGGCAGAGCTGGAGGCCGTGGGCCTTGGCCATCGGCGCAACCATTACCCGACCGAGATGTCGGGCGGCGAGCAGCAGCGCGTGGCGCTGGCACGTGCCGTCGCGCCGCGCCCCGAGATCCTGCTCGCCGACGAGCCGACAGGCAACCTCGACGCGAAAACCGGTGCCGCAATCGTCGATCTGCTGTTCGGCCTGCAGGCGAGCCACGGCGCGACGCTGATCCTCGTCACCCATGCGGCCGATCTCGCCGCGCGCTGTTCGCGTGTGGTGCAGATCGCCGACGGGCAGATCGTCGGCGACAGCGGAGCCGGCGCATGAGACCCGCCCCCGCCGTCACCTGGCGCATCGCCCGGCGCGAGCTGCGCGGCGGCATCCGCGGCTTTCGCGTCTTCCTGCTTTGCCTGATGCTCGGCGTCGCGGCGATCGCGGCGGTGGGCCTCGTGCGCGAGTCGATCCGGCAGGGGCTTGCCGCGCAGGGCGCGGTGCTGCTCGGCGGCGATGCGCAATATGAATTCACCTATCGCCGCGCCACCGCGGAGGAGCGCGACTGGATCGCCGCCCATGCCGCGCGGGTCTCCGAACTCGTCAGCTTCCGCTCGATGGTGACGACGATGGACGGGGGCGATTCTGCGCTCACCCAGGTGAAGGCGGTGGATGGGGCCTGGCCGCTTCTGGGCAAGGCCGAGCTCGACCCGCCGCGCGATCTGTCCGCGCTGGGCGGTGAGGTGCCGGGCGCCTTTCTCGACCCGGTGCTCGCTGACCGGCTCGGGCTGAAGACCGGCGATCATTTCCGTATCGGCGGGCAGGAGTTCCGCCTTGCCGCACGCCTCACGCGCGAGCCCGACAGCACCGGCATGGGCGTCGCCTTCGGGCCGCGCAGCCTCGTGAGCCTGAGCGCGATCGAGGGCACGCCGCTCCTCGCCCCCGGCACGCTTTTTGAAAGCGACTACCGCGTCACCCTGCGCCCGGGCGAGACGCTCGCCGCGCTGAAATCCGCGGCGGAGCGCCGGTTCGACGGCGCCGGCATGCGCTGGTCGGATGCGCGCCGCGCCGCCCCCGGGGTGGAGCGGTTCACCGACCGGCTCGGCGCCTTCCTCGTGCTCGTGGGGCTTGCCGGGCTTGCGGTGGGCGGCGTCGGCATCTCCGCCACCGTCGCCGCCTGGATCGAGCGCAAGGCCGCCACGATCGCGACGCTGCGCGCGCTCGGCGCCACTTCGCGGATGATCCGCGGTGCCTTCCTGATCCAGCTCGGCCTGCTCGGGGCGCTGGGCATCGGCGCGGGGCTCGTGCTCGGCGCGGGGGCGGTGCTGGCCGCCGCCGGGCCGATCGCCGCGGCGATGCCGATCCCGGTTTCGGTGACGCTCTCCGTGCGCCCGCTCGCCGAGGCCGCGCTTTACGGCGGGCTCACCGCCGCGATCTTCGCGCTCTGGCCGCTTGCCAGAATGGAAAGCCTGCGCGCCGCCGCGCTTTACCGCGACACAGGCGCCGCGCGCGGCCGCCCGCGCGGGGCGGCGCTTGTCGTGATCCTCGCGCTCGTCGCGGCACTCGTCGGGGCGGCGACCTGGCTTTCCGGCCTGCCCGGCCTCACGCTCGCGACGCTCGGCGGCGTGGCCGGTGCGCTTCTTTTGCTCGCGCTCGCCGCGCGGCTGATCCGCCGGCTCGCCCGGGTGCTCACCCATCGCGCCCGCGGCCGCCCGGCGCTGCATGCCGCGCTCGCCGCGATCGGCTCGCCGCGCTCCGAGGCGGCCTCGGTGATCGCGGCGCTGGGGCTTGGGCTTTCGGTCCTCGCCGCCGTCGGCCAGATCGACGCCGGGCTGCGCGGCGCGATTGCCCGCGATCTGCCGAAACTCGCCCCCGCGTTTTTCCTGATCGACATCCGCCCCGACGACCTCGCCCCGCTCGAGGCACGGCTGCACAAGATCGCCGGCGTCAGCCGGATCGAAAGTGCGCCGATGCTGCGCGGGGTCATCACGAAAATCAACGGCGAGAGCGCGCGCAAGGTCGCGGGCGAGCATTGGGTGCTGCGCGGCGATCGCGGCGTGACCTTCTCCGACACCCCGCGCGAGCCGCTGACCGCGGGCCAGTTCTGGCCGAAGGATTATCAGGGCCCGCCGAAGGCGAGTTTCGCCGCGAAGGAGGCGCAGGAGCTTGGCCTGAAACTCGGTGACGAGATCACGGTGAACATCCTCGGCCGCGACATCACCGCGCAGATCACCTCCTTCCGCGACGTCGATTTCTCGAGCCTCGGCATCGGCTTCGTGTTGACGCTGAACCCCGCGGCACTGGCGGGTGCGCCGCACAGCGACATCGCGACCGTCTACGCGCCCCCCGCAGCGGAGGCGCCGGTGCTGCGCGCGATCGCGCAGGATTTCCCGGGCGTCACCGCGATCGCCGTGCGCGAGGCGATGGGGCGGGTGAGCGAGGCGCTCGGCGCGATCGCGCGGGCGGTGGCCTTGGCCGCCTCGGTCACGCTGGTCACCGGTTTCGCGGTGCTGATCGGCGCCGCGGCGGCGGGTGAGCAGGGCCGCGCCTGGGAGGCGGCGCTGCTGAAAACGCTCGGCGCCACGCGCGCGACGATCCTGTGGTCCTTCGCGCTGCGCGCGGTGCTGATGGGCGCGGCGGCTGGCGTGATCGCGGTCGGTGTCGGTGCGCTCGCCGGCTGGGCGGTGCTGCATTTCGTGATGGAGGCGAGCTATCGCTTCGCGCCGCTGCCCGCGCTCGCGATCATCGGCGGCGGGATCGTCGCGGTGCTGCTCGCCGGGCTCGTCTTCGCGCTGCGCCCGCTGGCCACGCGCCCGGCCTCGGTGCTGCGCGCCTCCGAGTGAGCGGCGCGCGGGTGGCGGTTGCGGACGCTCCGCGGGGGATATTTCGGCACTTTGGAAACCGAAGTCCCGGGAGTGGGGGGATTTACCTCCGGAGAGGCGAGGGGTTTCTATAGAGCAAAAATATCCCCGCCGGAGGCATCCGACGGGGCCAATTTCGAACCGTTCGTCAGGGGTTCAGGCGCGCAGCCCGGCCTCGGCCAGGATGCCGCGGCGCTTCGCCTCGTAATAATAACCCTTGGCATACCACATCATCGCGGTCTTTTCGTCGCCATCGGCGCAGAGCCAGGCACCGCGCAGGTATTTCACACCATATTTCAGGTTTGTGTCGGCCTGCAGCAGGTCGCCCGGGGTGCCGGCAAAGCCCATGCCACGCGCGGTCTGCGGCAGGATCTGCATCAGCCCGTAATAGGGGCCGTTGCGCGCGCCGGGATTGTAGCCGCTCTCGCGCTGCACCACGCGATGCACCAGCGTGCGGGGCACCTCGTAATGGTCGGCGAAATGGTTGATCAGGCCGCGGACCTCGTGGCTTTCGCCCGGAAACAGCGGCAGCGCATCGGCGGGCGGGGCTTTCGAGGAGAAGCGCGCATTGTCACCACAGGCCGTGAGCGCGAAAAGCGCGGGGGCGGCGAGAAGCAGACGGCGTCGGGTCAGCATCGGAACTCCGGGTCGGACCATGTTCACGCCTTCGATACAATCTCGGAGGTTTTTGGCAAGCTTGCGTGATCGGAGCGGGGTCCGATCGGCGGGGTTTCGCCGATCACGGCCCCGGTTTCCCCTGATTTTTGCGGGATTGGCCGGTTTTGGCGCGTCCTTCTGCGCAATCTGCGGGCAGTGCCGCGATTGCGGGCAGGGAGGGGCCCGCGGGTGGAATACATTCGTCAACTTGAATTCGAGCGCGGGCAATGCTAGGGGAACGGCAATCCTGCAACCCCGATCCACCCTTTCCGGAGCCTCCCCCATGAACCTCGATCGCGCGATCTTCGCCTTTGCCGGCGTGATGATCATCCTGAGCGTGCTGCTGACCTGGTACGTCTCGCATTACTTCCTGTGGTTCACCGTCTTCATCGGCGCGAACCTGCTGCAATCGGCCTTCACCGGCTTCTGCCCGGCGGCCGCGATCTTTTCGAAACTGGGCCTGAAGTCGGGCTGCGCCTTCGAGAAGAAGTGATCCCCTCCGTCGGGATCCGGCGAAGCGGGCGGATTTCCGCCCGCTTTTGCATTGAGGGCTTGCCGCGGCTTTGCTAGCCTGAGCGCCTGAAACCCGGAATTGCTGGGGAATGCCGGAGACAGAATGCACCGTCGCAATCTTCTGAGCGCGCTTGCCGCGCTGCCCCTCGTCGCGGCGCCGCAGGCGCTTTTCGCCGAGATCAAGCCCGAACCGAAGCCGGAAATCGAGACCGATCCGCCGAAGACATGGCCGATCGCGCCGCAATTCTATCCGAAGCAGGTGAAGGTGAAGCCCGACCTGCCGGTGGGCTCGATCATCATCGTCTCCGATCGCTTCTTTCTTTACCACATCATCGCGCCGGGCGTGGCGATGCGCTACGGCGTCGCCGTGGGCCGCGATGAGCTGAAGTTCCGCGGTACGGCCTATGTCGGGCGCAAGGTCGAATGGCCGAGCTGGAAGCCGACGCCGGAAATGGTGCAGCGCAGCCCCAGCCATTACGCGCAATATGCCGAGAGCGGCATGCCCGGTGGGCCGCGCAATCCGCTCGGCGCGCGGGCGATGTATCTGTACCAGAACGGCCATGACACCGCGATCCGCATCCATGGCACGACCGAGCCCTCCTCGATCGGCCATGCCGTCTCGAACGGCTGCCTGCGGATGGTGAACGACCATGTCATCGAGCTTTTCAGCCAGGTGCCGGTGGGCACGCCGGTGACGGTCTACTGATGCAGATCACCTCGGTCGCGCAGGCGATCGCGCTGGATTACGACACGATCATCGACGTGCGCGCGCCGGCCGAATATGCCGAGGATCACATTCCGGGCGCGATCAACCTGCCCGTGCTCGACGATGCCGAGCGCGCGCGGGTCGGCACGATCTACAAGCAGGTCTCGCCCTTCGATGCGCGCAAGATCGGCGCGGCGCTGGTCGCGGCGAATGCCGCGCGGCATCTGCAGGGGCCATTGGCCGACAAGCCCGGCGGCTGGCGCCCGCTCGTCTATTGCTGGCGCGGCGGGCAGCGCTCGGGCTCTTTCGCGACGATCCTGCGGCAGGTCGGCTGGCGCACCGATCTGGTCGAGGGCGGTTACAAGGCCTGGCGCGGGGCGGTGGTTGCGGCGCTTTCCGAGCCGCCCGCGGCGCGCTTCGTGGTGCTCGACGGCAATACCGGATCGGCCAAGACCGACATTTTGAAGGCGGCAAAGGCGCAGGGCGCGCAGGTGATCGACCTCGAGGGGCTGGCGAACCATCGCGGCTCGATCTTCGGCGCGATGCCGGGCGGCCAGCCCGCGCAGAAGGGGTTCGAAAGCCGCCTTGCCGTGGCGCTGGCCCGGCTTGACCCGGCGCGCCCGGTGCTGATCGAGGCGGAAAGCTCGAAAGTGGGGGAGATTTTCCTGCCGAAGGGGATCTGGCAGGCGATTTGCGCGGCGCCGCGGATCCGCCTCGTCGCGCCGCTCGACGCGCGCGCAGCCTATCTCGCCCGCGCCTATGCCGATATTGCGGCGGATCGTGAGGGGCTGGCCGCGTTGATCGAGAAGCTGCGACCGTTCCAGAGCGGTGAGACGATCGCGCGCTGGCAGGGCTGGGCGGGGGAGGGCGCGCTTGCGCCGCTCGCGCGTGAGCTGATGGCGCTGCATTATGACCCGCGCTACGAGAAGCACCGGGCCCGGCATGGTGCGGCGGAGATCGATCTTGCCGCGCCGAGTCTGGCTTCGGAGGCGCTGCCCGGTCTTGCCGCGCAGCTGATCGCCGCGGCCGAGGGGCTTACGCGCTGACGCGCAGCAGCGGCGCCCCGGCGACCATCGCGCCGATCTTCACTGCCGGAACCCCCGCCGCCTGCAATGCCGCAAGGGTTTCCGCGTCCCGCTCCGCCGGAACTGCGGCGAGCAACCCGCCTGCCGTCTGCGGATCGTAAAGCAACTCCGCCCGCGCCCCGGGCGGCGCGGTGACGCGCCCCGCGCAGGCGGCGATGTTCTGCGGCAAGAGGCTCGAGCCATGGCCTGCCGCGGCCAGCGCCTCGGCGCCCGGCAAAAGCGGCAGGCGGGTGAGCGCAATCTCCGCGCCGCAGCCGGAGGCGGAGCAAAGCGTCAGCAGATGCCCGGCAAGGCCGAAGCCGGTGACATCGGTCATCGCCGTCGCGACCGGGGCGAGGATAGCCGCGGCGGCGGCGGAAGAGGTCGCCATCGCGGCCCAGCAGGCGGCGACCTGATCGCCGGGCGCGGCCTTCGCCATCTCGGCGGCGAGGATCACCCCGGTGCCGAGCGGCTTCGTCAGGATCAGCGCCTCGCCCGGGCGCGCGCCCGCCTGCCCGACGGGGTGCGCGGCAAGGCCGGTGAGCGCAAAGCCGAGCATCACCTCGGCGCCAAGGCTCGTGTGCCCGCCGACGAGATCGGCGCCCGCGTCGCGCAGCACCTCGCCCGCGCCGGCGAGCATCTCGGTCAGCGCGCGCGCCGCCATTTCCTCGGACATCCGCGGCAGGGTCACCTGCGCGAGCGCCGCCTGCGGCGTGCCGCCCGCGGCCCAGATGTCGCCCATCGCATGGATCGCCACGATCCGGCCCAGCAGCCAGGGGTCTTCGGTGAAGGCGCGGACATGATCGGTGGTGAACAGCTGCGCCGCCTCGCCACAGGCCAGCACCGCGGCGTCGCTGCCCGCGCCAAGGCGCACATCGGCACGCGCGGGCGCGGGCAGGGTGGCGAGCACCTCGCGCAGCGCGCCTGCGCCAAGCTTGCCTCCACAGCCCCCGCAAAGCGGCTTTTGCCCCAGCACCTCCTCGACGCCCGCCGCGCGGTCGCGGGGCAGGGCGGGGGGCGCCATCGCCGGCAGGTCATGCACCATCGCCATGAAGCGCAGGTCGATCCGGTTCTTCCAGCGCCAGAGCCAGCGCCCGTCAAGCGGCAGGCGCCATTTGTCGGCGACGGCGATCCTGTCGCCCGCCGAGATCAGCTTGAGATAATCGCGCTGCGGGCGATAGGGCCGCATCGCCCCGCTGCCCGCCGCCGCGCGGAGGTTGTCAAACAGCACCGGCCCCTCGCGCACCGCATAGACCCCGGCCTTGGGCCGCGGGGCAAAGGCCAGATGCGCGACGTCGCCCGCGGCAAAGATCGCGGGATCGGAGCTTTGCAGCGTGGGCCCGACGGTGACGAAGCCCTCGTGCAGATCGAGCCCGGTCGCGCGCAGCCAGCCGGCCGGCCGCGTCGCCCCGGTGCCGAGGATGAAATCGGCGCTCTCGCGCTGCCCGTCAGCGAAAACGAGCGCGCGGGCCTCCACCGCAGCGATGCGGGAATTGGCACGGATCACCACCCCAAGCCGCGCGCAATGGCGCAAAAGCGCGCGCCGCGCCCCCGCACCGATCAGCGCGAGCGGCTGAGGCCCGGCCTCATGCACGGTGACCTCCGCCTGCGGCAGTCGGTGCCTGAAGGCCAGCGCGAGCTCGACCCCGGCAACGCCGCCACCGATCACCGCGACGCGCGCCCCGGGGCGCGCGCGGGCGCAGAACGCCTCCCAGGCATCGGCGAAGGCATCGAGCGGCTTCACCGGCACGGCATGCTCGAGAAAGCCGGGGATCTCGGGCATCACCGCGGTGATCCCGGTGTCGATCGAGGCGATGTCATAGGCGATCGGCGCGCGCCCGGGCACGGTGATCAGGCGCCGCGCGCGGTCGATCGCGGTGGCCTGCCCGAGCACCAGCCGCGCCCCGGCATGGCGCGCGAGCCGTACCAGATCGAGTTGCAGCGCCGCGCGCGGGTAATGGCCGGCGATATGGCCGGGCAGCATGCCGGAATAGGCCGCCGTCGGCAGCGGGTTGATCACGGTGAGTCGCACGCCGGGCAGCGGCGCCATTCCCCACATCCGCAGCACCAGCGCATGGGCATGGCCGCCACCGATCAGCACGATGTCGCGGGTGAGGGGCAGGTCGGTCTGCATCGGGGCGCTCCTTCGGGTGCCTCAGTGCTAGCCCGGCTGGCGGCGCAGGCCAATGGTCCGATTGCCGCGGCAGGGATCTGCGGAAATTCGCACGCAAGGCCCTTGACGCCCCGCGCGGCATCGCTTAGTCAGCGCGCCAGTGGCTAGGTAGCTCAGCTGGTTAGAGCACATGACTCATAATCATGGGGTCGGGGGTTCAAGTCCCCCCCTCGCCACCACCTTCCCCATCTTGCCGGTTGACTGACGTAAGCGCCCCGTGTTCGTCGCACACCTTCCTGCGGATCGCTGCGGGATGATCGCCCCCACGGGACGTGTTCCTGAGCCGCTTTGCCCTGCGCCTGAGTCGCGGTGCGCGGGCCGATTCTTCTTGCGCTGGCCGCTGGCGTCGACCTGCGCGGCCAGGCCGATCTAACCCACGGTATTCCTTGGCGCGATTCCGCGCGCGAAGATATGCGAGAAAGCCTGCGGAGCACCTGCATTACGAAAATATGAAATATCTCTTATAAATTTCATTTTATGCTCTACTGTCGTGGAAAATTCATGTGCCGCGGCGCCAGGTGACGACGTGGCCGAGGCGTTGGAGAGCGCAGATGATCCCGAACGAGCCGGCAGTTCTGGCCAATTCCCTCTGGACGGCGACGGCAAATCCCGCGCCTGACACGCCGCCGCTGGCGGGGGTGGAGGAGGCCGATGTCGCCATCGTCGGCGCCGGCGTGACCGGGCTTTCCGCCGCGCTGCATCTGGCCGAGCGGGGGCTGCGGGTCGTCGTGCTGGAGGCGCAGGCGATCGGCTGGGGCGCTTCGGGGCGCAATGGCGGGCAGGTGAACCCGGGCCTCAAGCATGATCCCGATCAGCTCCTGGCCGCGTTCGGCGCGGACATGGGCGGGCGGATGCTGCGCCTTTCGGGCGAGGCGCCGGCGCTGGTGATGGACCTCGTGCGCCGCCACGGCATCGACTGCGACGCGGTTCAGGCCGGCTGGCTGCAGCCCGCGCATAACGCCAAGGCGCTGCGCCTGCTCGAGGCGCGCGCCCGGCAGTGGCAGGCGCGGGGCGTCGATCTGCAGATCCTCTCGCGCGCCGAGATCCGCGACCGGATCGGGACGGAGGTCTATCTCGGCGGGCTCTTCGATCCGCGCGGGGCGGGGCTGCATCCGCTGAACTTCACCCTCGGGCTGGCCCGTGCGGCGCAGGCGGCCGGCGCGGTCATTCATGGCCAGTCTCCGGTTACATCCATGATGGAAAAGGGAAATATTCATGTCCTGCACTGCCCCGGGGGGCAGGTGACGGCGGCGCGGGTGCTTTTGTGTACCAATGGCTACAGCGATGACCTGCGCCCGCCGCTTGCGCGGACGCTGGTGCCGGTGCGCTCGGTGCAGGTGGCGAGCGCGCCGTTGCCGGAGGCGGTGCGGCGCACGATCCTGCCCGGGGGGCAGACCGCCTCCGACAGCCGGCGGGTGATGGTCTATTACAAGATCGACGGCGCCGGGCGGTTCGTGATCGGCGGGCGCGGCGATTACAATGACGGCACCACCGCGAAGCTGCAGGAGAACCTGCGCCGGATCGCGGGGGAGATGTTCCCGCAGATCGGCGCCGTGCCCTTCGAGCATGCCTGGGGCGGGTTCGTTGCGATGACGGCGAGCCACCTGCCGCATCTGACGCCGCTCGGCGCGGGGGTGATGTCGGCCACCGGCTACAATGGCCGCGGGCTGGCGCTCGGCACCGCGATGGGCCGGGTGCTGGCGGATTGGGCGACGGGCAAGCCGGAGGAAGATCTCGATTTTCCGGTCAGCGCGCCGCGCCCGATCCCCTTCCACCGGCTGCGCAAGGTCGCGGTGCGCGGCGCGGTGATGCTGTTTCGTGCGCAGGATGCTCTGGGCATTTGACAGATGTGAAAATCAAACATACATTTTCATAAATCAAAAAATCAAAGATCCGGTTTCCGATTCTCCGCCGCGATCTTGCAGACAGGGATGGGAGAGAAGATGCGACGACTGGCAAACGGAGCGGGGTTTCTGGCCGCGATGTCCGCGCCCGGCGCGCTGGTGACCTTTGGCCTCGTGGTCTTCGCGCTGGCGCTGGTGCTCGGGCTCGGGTTCCGGGTCAACGACCAGGGCCTTCTCCTCGGCCCGCTCTCGCTGAGCAATTTCGCGCAGATCGTCACCGACCCGCTCTATGCGACGGTGATGTTGCGCTCGCTCTGGATCTCGGGGCTGGTGACGCTGGCGACGGTAGTCACCGCCTATCCGGTGGCCTGGTATCTCGCCTTCCGCGCCGGCAAGCATCGCGGCCTGCTGCTCTTCCTCGTCACCCTGCCGTTCTGGACAAGCTACCTGCTGCGCGTCTTCGCCTGGAAGATCGTGCTCGCCTATAACGGCGTGCTGAACTCGGCGATGATCGAGCTTGGGCTCTGGGACAAGCCCTCGATGATGTTCCTCAACAACCCGGCGGCGGTGGTGGTGACGCTCGCCCATGCCTATGCGCCCTTCGCGATCCTGCCGATCTTCGTCGCGCTGCAGACGATCCCGCATTCCCTGCTCGAGGCGGGCTCGGACCTCGGCGCCTCGAAGGCGCAGCTCTTCTGGCGCGTCGTGCTGCCGATCTCGATGCCCGGGGTGTTGGGCGGCGCGCTCGTCGTCTTCGTGCCGACGCTGGGCGACTATGTCACGCCGTCGATGGTCGGCGGCCCGGGCAGCACGATGATCGGCAACCTGATCCAGGCGCAGTTCGGCAAGGCGAACGACTGGCCGTTCGGGGCCGCGCTCGCCACCGCCACGATGCTCGTCATCCTGATCGCCGTCGCGCTGGTGCGGCAGGCCGATCGCCGCTGGGGGAGCCGGACATGAAACAGGGCCGCCTGCTGCCGATCTACATCGGCGCCTATATCGTCTTTCTCTATCTGCCCGTGGCGCTGATCCCGCTGTTTTCGTTCAACGATTCGATTCAGGCGGCGTTCCCGATGAAGGGGCTGACGCTTGCGTGGTATCGCACGCTGCTGCAAACCCCGGCGATCGGGCAGGCGCTGCGCAACAGCTTGATCATCGCGATTGCCGCGGCGAGCATCGCCACGCTCTGCGCCACGACGATCACCTATCTCGAGGTCTTCCCGCGCCCGCCGCTCGCGCGGCTGATCGGCGCGCTCGCGCGGCTGCCGATCCTGATCCCGGGCGTGATCGTCGGCATCGCGCTCTTGATCCTCGTCAATCTCGCCGGGCTCGGCCCCTCGCGGATCGCCATCGTGCTGGGCCACGTTCTCGTCTGCCTGCCGGCCGCGGTTACCGTGCTGCGCGCGCGTTTCGCCGCGATCCCGCGCTCGATCTCGGAGGCGGCGGCGGATCTCGGCGCCTCCGATTTCACCGTGTTCCGCCGTGCCGTTCTGCCGCTTGCCTGGTCGGCGATCGGCTCGGCCTTCACGCTTTCCTTCCTCACCTCGTTCGACGAGTTCATCGTCGCCTATTTCCTCGCCGGCACGGAGCCCACCCTGCCGCTTTATATCTGGAGCCAGCTGCGCTTTCCGAAATCGCTGCCGGTGGTGATGGCGCTCGGGTCGCTGATCCTGCTGGTCTCCGCGCTGCTCGCGGGGGCGGCGGAACTCCTGCGCCGGCGCAGCCGGGTCTGAGCGACCCGGGACGACATAACAAGAAGACAAGACAACAGGACGAACACCGACATGGAGGTCACATCAATGAAGAAGACGCTCATCACGCTGACGCTCGCCGCGGGGATCGCGACCCCCGCGATCGCCGGGGACAAGCTGACCTATTTCACCTGGTCGGGCTATGAGCTGCCCGAGTTCAACCAGAGCTTCCTTACGGCGCATCCCGATGCGGTCGAGACCTCGGTCTTCGGCGACGACGACGACGCCTTCACCAAGGTCAAGGCGGGCTTCCACCCGGATCTCGCGCATCCCTGCTACGACAAGATCGCGCGCTGGAACAAGGAAGGGCTGCTGCAGCCGATCGACACCGCGCGGATCAAGAACTGGAACAACATCTATCCGGTGCTGCGCAACCTGCCCGACATCCAGGCGGGCGATGGCAAGGTCTGGATGGTGCCGTGGGACTGGGGCAATACCTCGGTGCTCTACCGCTCCGACCTCGTGGCGCCGGATGCCGAGCAGAGCTGGAACATGCTCTGGGATCCGCAATATGCCGGGCGCCTCGCCACCATCGACGCGGTGCATGACACGCCGGTCGTGGCCGCGCTGCTCGCCGGGGTCAGCCCCTTCGACATGGATGCCGAGGGGCTGAAGAAGGTCGAGGAGAAGCTGCGCGAACAGCGCCCGCTGCTCTCGAGCTACACCACCGACATGACCTCGGTCGAGCAGTCGCTCTCCTCGGGCGAGCTGGTCGCGGCGATGACCTGGAACGCCTCGGCGGTGGCGCTGAAGGCGCAGGGCGTGCCGGTCGAGTTCATGAACCCGAAGGAAGGCATGCTGACCTGGACCTGCGGCTTCGTGCTGCTGAAGGACGCCAAGAACGTCGATCTCGCCTATGATCTCATCAACAGCCGCCTCGAGCCCGACTCGGGCAAGGCGCTGATCGAGAATTACGGCTATGGCGCCTCGACTGCGACCGCCTTCGCCGAGGTGCCGCAGGAAAAGCTCGACGAGCTGAAGCTGCCTGCCGATCCGCAGACGATGCTCTCGACGACGGTCTTCACCGGGCCGATGAAGCAAAACGACGAGCTCGCCAAGATGTTCGAGCGGATCAAGGCCGGCGGCTGAGCGCCACAACCAAAGGGGCGGGGGCCGGTGGCACCCGTCCGCAGCCGGGAAGCGGGAAGAAAGAGACGATGGGTCAGGACAATTCGACGGAAGCCGCCGAAGCCGCGCGCGACGAGAACCTCGCCGATATCATGGTCGGGCGGCGCCTGCGCGCGCTCCGGCTCGAGGCGGGGCTGTCGCTGACCGAGCTGGCCGGACAGGCGGGGATCTCGGTCGGCGCGCTCAGCCAGATCGAGCGCGGGGTCTCCTCGCTCCGGGTGCGCACGCTCTGGCCGCTCGCCACCGCGCTGGGCGTCGATGCCGCGCGGCTGCTCGAGGACAGCGCCGAGAGCAATGACATCTACTGCGTGCGCGCGGGCAACCGGCGCGACATCCCGGTGCATTCCGAGGGGGTGCGCAAGCAGCTCCTCTCGCCGCCGGGCGCCACGCTCACCGGCATGCTGGTCGAGGTCGAGCCGGGCGGCGGCACCGCCGAGGCCTATGCGCATCAGGGCCACGAGTTCGGCTATGTGATGCAGGGCTCGGTGCAACTGGTGATCGACGGCACCACCTATCATCTGCGCACCGGCGACAGTTTCGCCTTCCGCTCGATGCTGCTGCATTCCTTCCGCAACGAGGGGGAGGAGCGCTGCATCATCATCTGGATCAATGCCACCAAGAAATCGGAGGTGCGCGATGACGAATGACGCGCTCTTGAGCCTGCGCGGCGTCAGCAAGATCTTCGGCAACGGGCATTTCGGCCTGAAGGAGATCGACCTCGACATCGCGGCGGGCGAATTCGTGAGCCTGCTCGGCCCCTCGGGCTGCGGCAAGACGACGACGCTGCGGGTGATCGCGGGCTTCGAGGCGGCCAGCGCGGGGCAGATCCTGCTCCACGGCGCCGAGATCGGGCACCTGCCGCCGAACCGGCGTCCGGTGAACACGGTGTTCCAGGATTACGCCGTCTTCCCGCATATGGACGTGGAGGAGAACGTTTCCTTCGGGCTTTCGGTGCGGGGCACGCCGCGCGCCGAGATCCGCCGCAAGGTGGGCGAGGCGCTCGAACTCGTGGGCCTCGCCGACAAGGCGAAACGCCCGGTTTCCGCGCTCTCGGGCGGGCAGCGCCAGCGCGTGGCCCTGGCCCGTGCGATCGTCTGCGAGCCACAGCTCCTGCTGCTGGACGAGCCGCTTTCCGCGCTCGACGCGAGCCTGCGCGAGCAGATGCAGATCGAGCTGAAGAACCTGCAGGCGCGGCTCGGCACCACCTTTGTGATGGTCACCCATGACCAGACCGAGGCGCTCTCGATCTCCGACCGGATCGCGGTGATGCAGGGCGGCGAGATCGAGCAGATCGCCTCCCCGGCCGAGCTTTACGACCGCCCCGCCACCCGTTTCGTCGCGGGCTTCATCGGCACGATGAACCTGCTGCCGGGCCGGGTCGCCGCCGATGGCCGGATCGAGATCCCCGGCTCCAGCCTGCCGATGCCCGAGGAGGCGCATGGGTTTTCCGCCGGCAGCGCGGTGGTGCTGGGCCTGCGCCCCGAGGATCTGGAGATCTCCGCCACCGCCGCCGGCGTGCCCCTGCGGGTCGAAAACGTGGTCTTCCACGGCCGCAGCCTGCGGGTGATCGGCCATATCGAAAGCGGCGAGGAGATGATCCTCGACGTGCCGCGCGCGGCCGCGGCCGTACTGCCCGCGGCGGGCGCGATGGCGGCGCTCAGCCTGCGGGCCGGCGCGGTGCCCGTGGTGCTGCCCGCCTGACCCTTCCCCTTTTCCCAGACGCCCGGAGACCGGACATGACCCAGTCCCTGCACTTCTACATCGACCGCGCCTGGGTGGCCCCCGTCACCCCCGCCGAGATCGAGGTGATCGACCCGGCGACCGAGCTCGCCTATGCGAAGATCTCGGCCGGCAGTGCCGCCGATGGCGACCGCGCCG
>NZ_JBFXGV010000043.1:0-30384 GCF_050177655.1 Paenirhodobacter sp. | reverse complement strand
CTCAGCGCCTGATTGTAGCTTTGCCAGTTGGTGGTCTTGTAGGTCGTCTTCGGAGGTCTGCTCATGCTGCCCAGCTAGCATGCCGGATTCACAACATGAATCCTCCCGGATTTGCGCAACAACGCCCATTCGTGGCACTATTTTTTGCGGTTCAGGATTGGCAGCGCGAATGTGACGCCGCTCTTTTTATGGTTCTGCCCGATGCCCATTATAGACCGGAAGAGGTTCGCAGCTTAGGGCCACACAAGGTCATTTCTATAACGCCACCCGCAATTGACCGCAGGATTCCCGCTCAGAAATCTGTATTCACTTTTCACCCTTATGGAGACCCGCATGGGCCATTCGTGCCGTTGGATATGCGCGATGAAATCGGAAACCAGATCACGACCAAGAATAATGAACTGACTCGGGGGTTTGCAAAGATCGTTATCCCGAAACGGCTGAAACGGCACTTGTTTCACAACCTATTGCAGGCGGGAATAGATCGTAGGAACCTCTTTCCCGGTTTGGACGGGGTGGGTGTAGACATAGCCGCCCGGATGCAGATCGGCATGTTGTCTTAAGCGATTGGGAAATCGGCGGCACGTTCCCGTGCCGCCTATAACCCGATCTGCGCGCGGCTAAACTGGCGTCGACCCCAAGTAAGACCGCAAGAGAATGTCGGCAAGGAATTCGTCGTCATTCTCAGCGGCGGCGCGCTTGATCCGTTCGAGCGCCTTCGGGAAGTTGGGATTGGAAATGAATTCGACCATGAGACGGTCAGCTTCCATTTGGCCGGGCGTTTTTTGCAGGTGCATTTGGGGGACTCCTCTGTTTGTCCGAATCAGAACTTATCGAGCATCCCGCGTGATAAATAGCTGAAATCGAACGTGATTTTCACGTCAGATGTGCATCTAGGGATCGACCCGAAACACCCGCGCGACGTTCGGGATCGAGAACGCGCCGAGGTATTTCAGCCTCATTCCGACAATCTCAGCGGCGGTTTCGAAGTTGACCCCAGACTCCATAAGCATCTGGGCAAGCGTCCTGGTGGCGCGCAATTCGGTCTTGGTAAGGGGGCGCATGGTGATGGTTCCTTTTCATGGGCTTCTGAAAAAAAGAGGACGGCAGGGGCCACGCCAACACCTGCCGTCCTGCAAGCCGGGTAAGGAACTGCGAGGAACCCCGGCTATCTGCGCGCCGGATGCGAGGGAGAACAGGAAACCCGCAGCGCGCAAATCTGAATGTCTGTCACATGGTGAACCGGGCGAGCGCACCCGCCCGATTCGATAGCGAACCATATGAACACCTCATGTCTAGCATAGTAGAATGTGGATTGCAACTTGCAAGAATCGGTGCTATGTATGGTCGCAAGTTGTAACGGAGTCGGCCCATGCGCCTTTCTGAAATCGCTGATCGGCTGGGAAACCTGGAAGGGCGGGAAGCTGACGAAATCCATATCCGCCTGCGCAACCCGCTGTTCAAAGGGCTGTTGCAGGGTGAAGCCGGGCACACGCGGAATTCACCCGCAGACTATCCCGCGCGGGAACTGATCCGGGCGCGCCTTCTCATGGCTATGTTCGATTGTGGCTTGTCCACCGCCGAACTGTCCGAAGTGAACTCCGAACTGAATACTCGGTTTGGCATTACCGACCCTTCCGGCGAGACAGTCGCGCGAACCGGGTTGGACCTCATCGCCGATGGCACCCTGTCCGGGCAAAGCTGGGTCATCATTCTGCGCTTCACCCGTGAGGCGGGGCAAAGGCGGCTTCATGCTGCGATCTATGAGGACAAAGTCGACGCCAAGCTGGGCAATCTGAGCGTGGGCCAACTGGTCTCGACGGGCCGAAGCGCGACGGAATTCGGCGGAACTCATCTGATGACTTCGGTTGTTCCCGCTTCCGATCTGATCCGCCCGCTTCTGGAGTCCTGACACATGGGCTTTCTCGATCTTTTCAAATCCAAGGCCGAACCGCTGAAGACCCGGCGCTTTGACGGCGCGGCAGGCGGGCGGCGCTGGTCATCTGCGCCTTCCTTCGGGCGCACCGGGCCGGAAACGCTGGCAGCATCTGCGCCGATCCGCAGCCGCGCCCGCTATTTCGTGGCGAACAACCCTTGGGCCTCGAATGGCGTTTCGGCGCTGGTTTCCGGGCTGGTTGGCTTTGGCATCAAACCGGCTTCCCAGCATCCCGACGCGGGCAACCGTGCCAGCATCGGCGCGGCGTTCGGCACATGGTCCAAGCGGGCCGACGCGGAAGGCAGGACCGATCTTTTCGGGATTCAGGCTGCGGCTGTCCGGGCGATGATTGTCGACGGGGAAGCCTTCCTGCACATGGAAACACGCGCCAATGGGCTGCGGTTGCGCCTTCTGCCCGCTGAAATGGTGGATGAAGCCGACACGCGCGACCTGCCGAACGGCGGCTATGTCGTGGCAGGGATCGAATTCAACGCGGCAGGGCAGCGCGTGGCCTATCACGTCCTGAAAGCCCGTCCGACCGAAGTATTCGCGTCCAGCTATGGCACGATCCGCGTTCCCGCCGAAGATATGTTGCACCTCATGCACCCGCTGGGGGCTGGGCAGGTTCGCGGCGTCTCTTGGCTTGCGCCGATCCTTCTGCGCCTGTCCGAACTCGATCAATTGGAAGATGCCTTGGCCGTTGGCGTGAAAACCGCAGCCATGTTTGCAGGCTTCCTTGTCGACCAGAACGGAACCGGGGAACCCTTCGATGCCAGCGACGAGTCGGGCATCCTGACCCGTGGCCTTGAACCGGGCGTCTTGCAGCGCCTGCCGTCCGGTTTCGACATTCGTTTCAGCACCCCGCAACAGGCGCAACAGACGGCTGAATTCGTCTCGCACCAAATCCGCGCGATTGCTGCGGGCTTGGGTGTTCCAGCGCATTTAGTGAGCGGCGATCTGCGGGAAGCGAATTATGGCAGCCTTCGCGCTGGCATGGTGGCATTCCGGCAGCGGCTGGAACAGGTGCAATTCGGCACCGTCATTCCGCAAATGTGCGCGCCGATCTGGGAACGCGCGGTTTCCGCGATGATCTTGCGCGGCGATCTGCCCGCAGCCGATTTTGAGGCAGCCGCGCCGCTTTGGCTGGCAGCCGAACACTACCCCCCGCCGATGCCGTGGATTGACCCGGCGAAGGACGTTGCGGCGATCCGCGATGCCCTTGATGGGGGCCTTATGTCCCGTCGCCAAGCCGTCGCGGAACGCGGCTATGACGTGGAATCCCTCGATTCCGAAATCGCCTCTGACCGGGAACGCGAAGCCCGGCTGGGCATCAACTTCAACCTCAGCGCCGCCACGCTCCAACCGCAGAAGGAAGCTGGCGACGAATGAGCGCAACCCCGAAACTCCAATGGCGCAAAGGCTGGTCCCGTGCCGTGTCGGTTGAATCCGATAGGCCGGTGACACTCGCCAAAGCCCCTTGGGAAAGCCCCAACCCCCGCGCCGCCACGCCCGAACCCCAGAAGGACTCTGACGGCGCATGAACCCCCTCGAAACGCGGGCCGCGACCATCGCACCCGCCACGCTGAACCGCGAAGCCGGAACGGTTGACGTGGTTCTATCAACGGGCGCGCCGGTCAAGCGCACGGGATATGTCGAACGCCTCGCAATCGACCCCGCAGCCGTGACCATCGCCCCCCGCTTGCCGGTTCTCGACTCGCACCGGCAAGCATCCATCCAAGACGTGAAGGGCCGCGTTGAAAATGTCCGGTTCGAAGCCGGGCAGATCGTGGCGACCCTTCGCATTTCTGACCCCGTTGCACTCGCTGCGATCGAGCGTGGCGACGTGACCGGAGTCAGCATCGGCTATCGCGTTTCCAAGTGGCAGGACTCTTCCGACGCCACCGGGCAGCGCGTCCGAACCGCTACCGCCTGGGAACTGGTGGAAGCCAGCCTAGTCGCAATTCCCGCAGACCCCCAAGCCCTTATCAGGAGTGCTACCTTGCCCCAAGACGTGACCACCGCGCCCGACGCGGCAACCCTCGAAACCCGCGCCGCGATCCGCGCCATTGCCACCACGGCTGGCCTGGACTCGGCATGGGCCGACTCCCAAATCGACAACGGCGCTGACGTGACCGCAGCCCGCAGCGCGGCTTTTGAAGCGATGGCGCAGCGTTCGGTGCAGCCGATCCGCACTGCCACCGTTGGCGCTTCCGGCGATGATCCGGCAGTGATCCAAGCCCGGCAGGTGGAAGCCCTTTCCGCCCGAATGCTGGGCAGCGCCCCGACCGACGCGGCGCGCCCCTTCATGCAGATGGGCCTTGCCGACTATGCCCGCGATGCGCTGACCCGCAGCGGCACCGTTGGCGTGGCGATGATGGGCCGGGAAGAACTGCTGCAACGTGCCATGCACACGGTTTCCGACTTCCCGGAACTGCTGACCGGCGCGGGCAACCGTGTTCTGGCCGATGCCTACAAGCGCGCCGAAAGCCCGCTGAAACAGCTTGCGCGCCAGCGCACCGCAGCCGACTTCCGCCCCATGTCGACCCTCAAGGTGGGCAACTTCACCAAACTGGAAAAGGTGACGGAGTCCGGCGAGATCAAGGCGCTTTCGACGGCGGAAGCCAAGGAAGGCTACAGCATCGAAACCTTCGGCGGCATTTTCAGCCTGTCGCGCAAGGCAATCGTCAATGACGATCTGAACGCCTTCGCGCGCTGGGGCGAAATGATGGGCCAGGCGGCGGCGGAAACCGAAGCCGGGCAGCTTCTGGCGCTTCTGACCGCGAACGCGGGCGCGGGCGTCACGATGGGCGACGGCAAGGCGCTGTTCCATGCCGATCATGGCAACCTTGCCGGAACCGGCGCGGCGCTGTCCGAAACGACCCTGAGCGCGGCACGTCAGGCGATGCGCACTCAGAAGATGATGGACGGCACGACCCCGGTGAACGTGGTTCCGCGCTTCCTTCTGGTCAGCCCGGCGCTGGAAACCGAAGCCGAAAAGCTGCTGACCTCGATCCAAGCCAACACCACGGCAGACGTGAACCCGTTCGGCGGCAAGCTGTCGCTGATCGTGGAACCGCGCCTGACCGGTAACGGCTGGTTCATCTTCGGCGACCCGTCCACCGCCCCCGTGCTGGAATATGCCTACCTGTCCAGCGCGCAAGGGCCGCAACTGTCCAGCCGCGACGGTTGGGAAGTGCTGGGCCGGGAATTCCGCGTCACGCTCGACTTCGGCGCTGGCGCGACGGATCACCGGGGCGCTTACCGGAACGCGGGCGCGTAATGGCAACGCTCTCGCAACTCCAAGAGTGGCGCGAACGCCTGATGGACGCCAAGTTTTCCGGCGTCCTGATGGTGCAGGACTCCAGCGGCGAGTCCATCCGCTACCGCAGCCATGCCGAACTGGCAGCCGCGCTTGCGTCTCTGGACGCGGAAATTCAGCGGATGGGCGGCAATCGCCCCTCTGCCTCGATCACCTTCAACACCTCGAAAGGTCTCTGAAATGGCAAAGAACTTCATTCAGCCCGGCGATACCGTCACCATTCCTGCCCCCGTGGCGGTGGCATCGGGCGGCGTGGTCATCGCTGGCAGCATCGCGGGCATCGCCCAAGGTGACGCGGCTTCCGGCGAACCCGTCGACGTGAAAACCTCTGGCGTCTGGCAACTGCCCAAGGTGGCAGCCGACAACGTGACCCTGGGCGCGCCGATCTACTGGGCCAGCGGCACCGGCCTTGCCACCATCACGGCTTCCGGCAACACGAAAATCGGCGTGGCGGTGGAAGCTGCGGCGGCGTCGACCGGCACCGTCAAAGTGCGGCTGAGCGGCGCGTTCTGACTTGACCGGGGCAGCGTCCATATCGGCTGATAGAATCGAACGCGCCTTGCTCAAGGTTGCGGCGATGCTGGAAGTCGACGCGGGCGTTGCCCCGGTATTCGAGCGGCTGGAAGCCGAACTGACTGAGGCGCGGGCGCGCGAAAGCGGCGAAACCGATGTGCTGCGGCGCGCGCGGGCGCTCTTGGCTCAGAGGGCCAAGCCTGCCAGCAAGTCGCGCACATGGGCCAGCGAAGCGCCAGCGCCGTAGCGTTCCCGGTCCAGCCGATGCCCGAACACATCCCTTCTGATGCGATCATCAATCCCCGCCGCAAGCATTCGATCCTCGAAACTGTGCCGCAAGGAATACATGCTATGCGCGGGCGTCTCCAACAGCCCCTTGCCCCTAAGATACTTGTTCACGGTCGCGCTCAGCGTGGCGCTGTCGCGGTATCGGGGGAAGCCCTCCCGGAACTCCTTGAACGCTTCCAGCGAAACCCCGGTCAGCGGGATCACGCGGCGGGCGTATTGGCTCTTGAGTTGCCGCCCTTCCGGCTCAATCGAAATGTGCGGAACGTCGCAATCCAGCCGGATCGTCTCAGCGGTCAGCGTGGCACCCTCAGAGGGGCGATAGCCGGTGTTGACCATGCCCAAGAGCAAGCCGCGCGCATCCGGGTTCAACCCGTCCAGCGCCCCCGGCGCAAGCAACTTGGTGCGAATCCAGTCTGTCGAAAACGGCGGGCGCGTCCGGGTTTCACCTTCCTTGAAGGACAATTCGCCCAAGGGCAGGTCCAGCCCAAGACGCTTCATCTTGTTCACGGTTTTCAGCACATCGCCCAAGTGAATCAAATCCTTGTTGGCGCTGTTGGCCGTGACCTCGCCCCCTTCGATCCGCTCAAGCCACATCTGCCGGAAATCAAGCATATCGTCGCGCGTGATGTTCTCGATTCCCTTGTCGCCTGCGACTGCCACGAAATTCTTCACTGCCTTGATGCGCGGATTCTTCCAGCGGCGAAGCTGATCCTCGCTCTTGCCGAAGGTCTTTTCTCGGGCAAGCGTCCAGTAGAGATCGAGCGCCTTGGAAATCGTCAACTGCGGTTCGGGAACGGTTCCCATGAGCGCGGCAACCTCTGCCTTGTCAGCTTGGGCAGGGACGGCTTCCACACGCTCTATCAGGGCTTCAGGGGGCAGCTTGGCGACCTTGCCCACGTCCAGATACCGGAAGCCCCGGACGCGCGCCAATTCCTGAGCGGCGGCGAAGCGCGCTTCTGCATCCTCAGTGTCACCCGCCAGCTTGGCTTCCCAAGCCTCGATCATCTGACTCCATGCCCGATCTGCCTTGCTCTTGGCGACGGACTCGGAGTCGGTGTGCAGGCTGATCCAGACTGTATCGCGCCCCTCAATATCGCGGTAGCGGGCGGGAACACGCTTGCGCAGATGGAACGTATCGCCGCGCCTGGTCACTCCGAGACTCCTGCCCATGCTTTCACACTCCCCGCTGTTGTGCGGCAGATTGTGCAGCGCATTGTGCAGCAAATCAAGCGGACTTATTCAAAGGCTGACTGCGAAAACGCCAAAAAAGCGTTTGTTATCAACGCTTTAAGTGTCTGGAAAATTTGTGAAAATGGCGGAGAGACAGGGATTCGAACCCTGGGTCGGCGCAAACCGACAACGGTTTTCGAGACCGCCGCATTCGACCACTCTGCCACCTCTCCGCGTCAGGGGTCTTCGTGAGGCGGGGATTTAGCCTGCCGCTCCGGGGGTTGCAACCGGTTTTTTCATCTTTTTTCGCGCCGGCTGTCACGCCCCGCAAAAGCCCGCATTCCGGCCTTTGGCAAAGCCCGGCGGCGCGCTATGATCGGGGGGTGATTTCAGCGCGGGCCTGCCATGACCGACCGTTCCTTCCCCGTCCTTGCGCGCCGCGCGCCGCTGCGCCTTGCGCTCGCCTGTGCGCTGGCGTTTTGCGCCACGGTACAGGGGGCGGCGGCCGATCCCGCCAAGATCGCCACGCTCCTGCACAGCGAGAAGCTCTTCTCGATCCTGCAGCAGGAGGGGGTGCATTACGGCGACGATCTCGCCGACGAGCTCTTGCCGGGCGGGGCCGATCCGGGCTGGCGCGCCGAGGTCGCGGCGATCCATGCGCCGGCGCGGCTGCTGCCGCCCTATGAAGAGGTGCTCGGCGCCGCGCTCGCGGCGGAAAAGGCCGATCAGGGCGCGATCGAGCGCTGGCTCGGCTCCGATCTCGGCCAGCGGGTGGTGACGCAGGAAATCGCGGCGCGCGCGGCGATGCTCGACCAGAGCGTCGAGGATGCCGCGATCGCCCGCGCCGAGGAGGCCGATGCCGCGCAGGATCCGAAGCTTGACGCGGTGCGCGAGATCATCGAGGCGGCCGATCTCGTCGAGCCGAATGTCGCCGGCGGGCTCAACGCCAATCTCGCCTTCTATCGCGCGATGGCGCAGGGCGGGGCCTTCCCCTACGAGGTCACCGAATCCGACATGCTCGCCGATGTCGCCGCGCAGGAGGACGACATCCGCGCCGATGTCACCTCCTGGATGGAGGGCTATCTCTTCCTCGCCTATCAGGGGCTCAGCCTCGAGGATCTGCACCGCTGCGCCGAGTTCAACGCCTCCGAAGCGGGGCAGGCACTTTTGCGCGCGCAGTTCCAGGGCTTCGACCATGTCTATGAGCGCAGCTCGGCCGAGCTCGGCACGGCGCTTGCCCGGCGGCTCAACGCCGCCGAGCTGTGATCAGCGCATCCGCAGCGCGCCGTCGAGGCGGATCACCTCGCCGTTGAGATAGCCGCAGCTGACGATGAACCCCGCGAGCCGCGCATATTCCTCGGGCTCGCCGAGGCGCTTGGGAAAGGTGACCTCGGCGGCCAGGCTCTCCTGCACTTCGATCGGCAGCCCCTTCAGCATCGGCGTGGCGAAAGTGCCGGGCGCGATCGCGCAGACCCGGATCCCCTGCGTCGCCAGATCGCGCGCGAGCGGCAGCGTCATCCCCGCGATCCCGCCTTTCGAAGCGGCATAGGCGGCCTGGCCCTTCTGCCCGTCGAAGGCCGCGATCGAGGCGGTGTTGACGATCACCCCGCGCTCGGGCCCCGGGTTCTTCGCCATCTCGGCGGCGACGAGGCGCAGCACGTTGAAACTGCCGGTCAGGTTGATCGCCACCGTGCGCGCGAAACTCTCGAGCCGGTGCGGCCCCTCGCGGCCGACGACGCGCTCCCCCGTCGCGATGCCGGCGCAATTCACCAGCACGTCGATCCCGCCCATCGCTGCCACGGCCTGCGCGACACCGCTCGCGACCGAGGCCTCGTCGGTAACGTCGACCGCGGCGAAAGTGCCGCCGATCTCCGCCGCCAGTGCCATGCCGCGCTCCGAGTCGCGATCGAAGAGCGTGACCTGCGCCCCCTCGGCCGCGAGGTGACGCGCCGTCGCCGCCCCGAGACCCGAGGCGCCCCCCGTCACCACCGCCCTTGCCGCCGTCAACTCCATGTGATCCTCCGTTGAACTGAACGTTTGTTCATTAAACGCCGCGAGGCCCGCCTTGTCCAGTCCAGCAAGGGCTTTCCGACGTCACGGCGCGGCGCGCCTCCGATCACGCGACGGCGCGATTGCGCCGAGACGCGCGGGCAGGGGGATTGATTGCGCCGATGGAAGGAATAGCTCGGGGGACGCGAGAAGGACTTGCAACAAGCCACGGGGGACAGCCCCCTGAAAGGAGGCAAGATGAAACGGATTCTTATCGCGAGTGCCGCGCTGGCGCTCACTGCAGGCACGGGTTTTGCAGGCAGCTACACCGCCCCGGTGGTCGAGGCCGCTCCGGAAGCGCCGGCGCCGGTCGTGACCCAGAACGCGGACTGGACCGGCGCTTACGTCGGTGCCCAGCTCGGCTATGGCAAGGTGAACAAAGACCTCGACGCCAATGGCGCGGTCGGTGGCCTGCATGCCGGCTATCTGAAGGATTTCGGCAATTTCGTCGCCGGCGGTGAGCTCGCCTATTCGGGCGCCGACCTGAAGGACAAGGCCGCGAATGCGAAGGTGAACAGCTTCACCGACGTGAAGCTGATCGGCGGCGTACCGAACGGCAAATGGCTCTATTACGGGGCCCTCGGCGGCTCCTATGTCGATGCCAAGGCCGCTGGCAAATCCTACAGCGACCTCGTGCCGATGGTTGGCGCGGGCGTGAAATACCAGCTCACCGACCAGTGGGCGCTGGGTGGCGAGGTTGACTACCGCGACGGCCACAATTTCGACAGCACCGGCACCAACGTCAATCTGACGACGGTGGCCCTGACCGCCTCCTTCCGCTTCTGAGCGGGGCGCGGCGGGGTTCCCGCCGCAAATCCTGCGGTTTTCAGGCCCTGAGACCGGACGCGACGGGAAGATTTCCCGTCGCGTTCTTTTTGCGTTGCGTGGATTTCAATTGCGGAAAATGATCGGCCATCACATCGAAGGGCCGCAAGAATGACGGATATCGACGATATCGACCGCAAGATTTGCCTGCTGCTTTCGGAAGACGCGCGCCAGTCTCTCGCGCAGATCGGCGCTCAGGTCGGGCTGTCGACCTCTGCCGTGAACGAGCGCATCCGGCGGCTGATCGAACGCGGCGTGCTGCGCCGATTCGCCGCCGATTGCGACCCGGAGGCGCTTGGCCTGCCGGTCGCGGCCTTCGTCTGGGTGGCGCTGGCCGCGGGGGTGGACGAGGGCGCCTTTCGCGCCGCGATGGCGCAGATGCCGACCGTCACCGCCTGCCATCACGTCACCGGCCCCTGGTCCTATCTGGTGCAGATCCGCCTGCCTGGATTGCAGGGCGTCGAGGATTTCCTCGCCGGGCTGAAGGCGGCGGGCTGGATCGCGCGCTCGGAAACCATGCTGGCGCTCTCGACCGTGGTCGAGCCGCCGTTTCGCCTGAGGGGGTGAGGATGGACACCGTCTTTCTGTTTCTGAAATCGCTGGCGATGGGGCTTGCGATCGCGGCGCCGCTCGGGCCGATCGGGGCGCTCTGCATCCAGCGCACGCTGGCGCGCGGCTTTGGCGCGGGGCTGTCCGGCGGGCTTGGCACGGCGCTTGCCGACGCGAGCTATGCCGCCGCGGCCGCCGCCGGTTTCGCGGCCTTTTCGAGCGTGGTGACGCGGATCTCGTTGCCGCTCGGCCTGATCGGCGGCGCATTCCTGCTCTGGCTCGCCTGGAAGGGCTGGCCGCGTCAGGCCGGGCCGGTGCGCGCCGCCGCCGCGCCCGAGGCGCGCGGCTTGCTCTCGACCGCGCTCACCACCTATGCGCTGACGCTGACGAACCCGGCGACGATCCTGAGCTTCGCCGCGATCTTCGCGGGCCTCGGCCTTGCGGCACAGGCGACGCCCGGGCGCGCGGCGCTGGTCGTGGCCGGGGTCTTCGGCGGCTCGATGCTCTGGTGGGCGTTTCTTTCCGGCACGGTCGCGGCGCTGCACCACCGCCTGCCGGAGGGTTTCGCGCTTTGGACCGCGCGGATCTCGAGCGGGATGATGGCGGGGTTCGGGATCTGGGCCTTCGCCCAGGCACTGCTTTAGGCGCGCGGATCAGGCGTCTGGCGGGATCAGGCCGAGGCCGCGCAGATAGATGCCGATCCCGCTCTCGAGCAGATCCTCGGGCGAGAAGGGGGCGTGGGTGCCGGGCGCCGCGCGGCCGTAAAGCTCGACCACGCCGTGGCTCATCGCGCGCACATGGGCGGCGACCATGGTGACCGGCGGGCGGCGCCCGGGCGGGATGTGGCGCGAAAGCTCCTCGGTCGCGCGCAGCACCACCGCCTCGGCCCGCGCGGCGCCTGCGGCGAGCTCGGGCGAGCGGTTGGGGCTGAGCCCGCTTTCGAACATCGCCATGTAATGACCGGGAAATTTCTTCGCAAAGGCAAGATAGGCGCGCCCCGTCGCGCCAAAAGCCGCCAGCGCCGAGGGGCGCCCGCCGTTCCAGGCATGCTCCATCACATCGGCAAAGATCGCATAGCCCTGCCGCGCGCATTCCGCGATCAGATCCTCGCGCCCGGCGAAATGGCGATAGACCGCGGCCGGGGTGACGCCCGCGTCCTTCGCCGCCTCGGACAGGGTAAACCCGGTCGGGCCGCGCTCGGCGATCAGCCGCAGCGCCGCCTCGACCAGCGCCTGGCGGAGGTTGCCGTGATGGTAGCCCTGTTTAGCCATTCAAAAGGTCGCGGCCGTCACAGATGTTGCGGTCGGGTTCGCCGATCACCGCGGCATCCTTGTTCGGATAGTCGACCGCATGCAGGATCGTCTGGATCGCTGCGATCCGCGCGCGCATCTTGTCGTCGGAGCGGATCACCGTCCAGGGCGCGAAATCGGTGTCGGAACGCTCCAGCGTCTCACCGATCGCCTTGGTGTAATCCTCCCATTTCTTCAGCCCCTCGACGTCGATCCAGCTCAGCTTCCATTGCTTGAGCGGATCGGTCTCGCGGTCGAGGAAGCGCTTGAGCTGCTCGGCCCGGTCGACGGAAAGCCAGAGTTTCACCAGCACGATCCCCTCGTCGGTGAGCATCTTCTCGAAGCCCGGAAGCTGGCGGAAGAAATGCTCGCGTTGCTCGGGCGTGCAGAAGCCGAAGACATGCTCGACCACGCCGCGGTTGTACCAGGAGCGGTCGAAAAGCGCGATCTCGCCCGCCGCCGGCAGCCAGTCGACATAGCGCTGGAAATACCATTGCGAGGCCTCGCGGTCGGTCGGCTTCGGCAGCGCGACGATATAGGCTTGGCGCGGGTTTAGGTTCTCGCGCACGCGCTCGATCGTGCCGCCCTTGCCCGCCGCGTCGCGCCCCTCGAAAAGCACGACAAGCCGCTTGCCCGCGTCCTTCAGCGCCCAGCTCATCTTCACCAGCTCGACCTGAAGCGCCTTCATATGCGCCTCGTAATCCTTCTTTTTCATCGCCTCGCGGTAGGGGTAGCTGCGCGAAAGGATCTCGCCCTTCGCGGCGGTCTCGATCGCCTTGCGGACCTCCTTCGGCGCCTCTTTCTCGAGGTAATGGGTGATGTCGCCCACCAGCGGGATCTTCAGCCCGGTCTCCGTTTTCTTGCCCATGCGATCCTCCCGCGATGTGAAGCGGGTTCACTATAGCGGCGGGCGGGGCAGGGGCAAGCCGCGCTCAGTGCAGTGCGGAGAAGGGCGCGGGGTAACGCAGCGGCCCGCGGGCAAGCGGGGCCTCGCCAAGCGGCAGAACCTGGAAATAGGGCCCCGACCAGGGACAGTCGAAGCCACGCGCCGCCCGCGCGGAAAAGCCGAAGCGCGCGTAATATTTCGGATCGCCCAGCACGAAGAGCGCGGCGATGCCGGCCGCGCGGGCCTGCGCGATGCCTTCGCGGATCAGCGCCGCGGCAACGCCCTGGCCACGGCAGCACTTGCGCACCGAGACCGGGGCGAGCGCCCAGGCGGGGAAAGGGGCCTTGAGTTCGGAAAAGCCCGCATGGCCGAGATAGGCGCGCCCGAGCCGCGCGGTGAGCGAAAGCGCGAGATCCCCCCCGACGCGCAGCGCGTCGATCAGATCGGCCTCCTCGGTTCGGCCGAAGGCGGTGCGGGTAAGCAGGTGGATCGCGCGACGGTCGGCTTCGGTCTCGGGCGCGATCGCCGGCGCGGGATGGGCGAGCGCATAGTCGCGCCGGATCCGCCGCGTCGCCTGACCCCAGGCGCTCGCCGCGCTGCGGGTCTGATGGGCGACGAAATCCGGTTCGGTGGCGAAGCCCTCGTTCACCGTCCAGACCAGCGGATCGACGGGATCCTGCGCGATGTCGAAGAACAGGCAGCCGGGCTCGCGCATGGTGAGCCGCATGTGCAGCGGCAGATGGGAAAGCACCACGCGCCGCTCCTCGGGCGTGGCACAGATCAGCCGTCCTGTCAGCTGCATAAGCGGCAAGATCTCCTCCCTCGCCGGTCAGCCCGCCGCGCCTTTCGCGCATCGGGCCATTTCATCAATCGGCCACAGGTTTTCCTGGCCCAAATACTCCGGGGTGAGCGCCGCGAAGCGGTGCGAGGGGCAGCGCCCCTCACGCCCTCTCCGGCGTCACTCCCACTCGATCGTGCCCGGCGGCTTCGAGGTGATGTCGTAGGTCACCCGGTTGATGCCCTTCACCTCGTTGATGATCCGCGTCGCGGTCTCGCCAAGGAAGTCATGCGTGAACGGGTAGTAATCCGCCGTCATGCCATCGACCGAGGTCACCGCGCGCAGCGCGCAGGCATAGTCATAGGTGCGCCCGTCGCCCATCACGCCCACGGTGCGGACCGGCAGGATCGCGACGAAGGCCTGCCAGATCTCGTCGTAAAGCCCGTGCTTGCGGATCTGGTCGATGTAAACGGCGTCGGCCTTGCGCAGGATCTCGAGCTTTTCGCGGGTGATCTCGCCCGGGCAGCGGATCGCGAGGCCCGGCCCCGGGAAGGGGTGGCGGCCGATGAAGCTTTGCGGCAGGCCAAGTTCGCGGCCAAGGGCGCGGACCTCGTCCTTGAAAAGCTCGCGCAGCGGTTCGACCAGTTTCAGCCCCATCTTCTCCGGCAGGCCGCCCACGTTGTGGTGCGACTTGATGGTGACCGAGGGACCGCCCGAGAAGCTCACCGATTCAATCACGTCGGGGTAGAGCGTGCCCTGGGCGAGGAATTCGGCGCCCTTGATCTGGTTGGCGTAGTTCTGGAACACGTCGATGAAGAGGCGGCCGATCGTCTTGCGCTTCACCTCGGGGTCGGAGACGCCCTCGAGCGCGCCGAGGAAAAGCTCGCTCTCATCCGCCGCGATCAGCTTGATGTTGTAATTGTCGCGGAACATCGCGACGACCTGCTCGGCCTCGCCCTGACGCAGCAGACCATGGTCGACGAAGACGCAGGTGAGCTGCTCGCCGATCGCCTCATGCAGCAGGATCGCGGTGACCGAGCTGTCGACGCCGCCCGAAAGGCCGCAGATCACCTGTTTGTCGCCGACCTGGGCGCGGATCTGTTCGATCGCCTGTTGCCGGTAGCCCGCCATCGTCCAGTCGCCGGTGAAACCCGCGAGGCGCACGAAATTCTCGTAAAGCTTCGCGCCGTTCGGCGTGTGATGCACTTCGGGGTGGAACTGCACCGCGAAGAAGTTGCGCGACGTGTCGGCGGTGATCGCGAAGGGCGCGCCGGGCGAGGTGCCATAGACCTCGAAGCCGGGCGCGATCTTGCTGACATGATCGCCATGGCTCATCCAGACCTGCTCGCGGCCGTCAGTGAACCAGCCCTTGAGGATCGGCAGTTCGGCGGCGGTCGGCGTCACATAGGCGCGGCCGAATTCGGCGGTGTGGCTTTGCCCGGCTTCCACGAGACCGCCGAGATCCTGCATCATCACCTGCTGGCCATAGCAGATGCCGAGGATCGGCACGCCCATGTCATAGGCGGCTTTCGGCGGGCGGGGGGAGCCCTCCCGGGTCACCGAATCCGGGCCGCCCGAGAAGATGATCGCTTTGGGGGCGAAATCCTTCAGGAAGGCGTCGGTGACGTTCTGATAGGGGTGGATTTCGCAATAGACGTTGAGCTCACGCAGGCGGCGCGCGATGAGCTGCGTGACCTGGGAGCCGAAGTCGATGATGAGAAGGCGCTGATGCTGGGTCATGTCCGGGGAATAGGCGGGGCTTGACTGGAAAGCAAGAGGGGGCGCTGCCCCCGGCGCCTGCGGCGCCTCCCCCGAGGTATTTTCGGCAAGATGAAAGGCATCGGTCGTCTTCATCTTGCCCGAAATACCTCGGGGGGATTTGCCGAAGGCAAAGGGGGGCGGCGCCCCCCTTCCTTCATTTTTCAGGCAGGAGCCCGCGCGGGCTGAAGCGCAGCACCGCAAGCAGGATCACCCCCATGATCACAAGGCGCATATGCGGCGCCGAATCGATCAGATGCGCCTTCACCACGCCCTCGCCCAGATGGGAGGTGACGAGGCCCATCAGCTCCGGCCCCCAGATCTCCGCCTTGATCCAGACGAACCAGATCAGGAGGCCGCCAAGCACCGAGCCCCAGTTGTTGCCCGAACCGCCGACGATCACCATCACCCAGATCAGGAAGGTATAGCGCAGCGGGTTGTAGCTGGCCGGCGTCATCTGCCCGTCGAGCGAGATCATCATCGCCCCGGCCAAGCCAAGCACCGCGCCGCCGAGGATGAAGATCTGCAGATGCCGGCCGGTGACGTTCTTGCCCATCGCGGCGGCGGCGACCTCATTGTCGCGGATCGCGCGCATCATCCTGCCCCAGGGCGAGTTGAGCGCAAGCTGCGCGAGCCAGATCAGGAGCAGCAGCACCGCGGCGAAAAGCCCGGTGTAAAGGAGCTTCACGAAGATCGTCGAGCCGGTCACCGGATCGAGGCCGAGACTCGCCGCGCGGGCGACGAAATCGGCGGAATGCTGCAGGTCGACCTCATAGGGCACCGGCCAGGGGCGCGGAATGCCGTTCACGTTCAGCACGCCGCGGTCGAGCCATTCCTCGTTCTTCAGCACCGCGACGACGATCTCGCCGATGCCGAGCGTGGCGACGGCGAGGTAATCGGAGCGCAGACCGAGCGCCGTCTTGCCGACGATCCAGGCGAGGCCCGCGGCGAGCAGCCCGCCCACCGGCCAGCTGAGCAGCACCGGCAGGCCAAGCCCGCCGAGATAACCCGCCGAGGCCGAGTTCACCGCCTGGATCGCGGCGACCGCCGGATCGAAGACGGCGCGATAGGCGAAGAAGCCCGCGATCAGCACCGCGGTCACGGTGAGCGCGCGGGTCTTGCCCTTCGCCATGCGCTGGTAAAGCTGCACGGCGGCGATGAGCGTGATCACCGCGATCACCGCGGCGATCAGGATGCCCCAGCCGCCCGCCGAGAAGGCGCCCTGGGTCGGCGGCATCGAGACGAGCACGGGCGCAAGCCCGCCGATCGCCAGAAAGCCGACGACACCCGAGTTGAAGAGCCCGGCATAGCCCCACTGGATGTTCACGCCAAGCGCCAGCACCGCCGAGATCAGCCCGACGTTGAGAATGCCGAGCGCATTGTTCCAGTTGCCGGAGAAGGCCGCGTTCGAGACCGTGCCCTCGAGCACGAAGAGAACGGCCAGCGCCGCAAAGAGGAGCGGCGCGCGCGCCTTGCCGCCCTTGGCGGCGCCAGGTTGACGGGTGCTCATACCGATTTCCCCTTGAAGAGCCCGGTGGGCTTGAACAGCAGCACGATGATCAGGATCGTGAAGCTCACCGCGAATTTGTATTCGGTGGACAGCAGTTGCAGCAGGCCCTCGGGCTCGAAGCCGGGGATCAGATAGATCGCCACCTTCTTCCAGGCATAGGTCACCGCCACTTCGGAGAAGGCGATGATGAAGCCACCCGCGATCGCGCCGAGCGGATTGCCAAGACCGCCCACGATCGCCGCGGCAAAGACCGGCAGCAGGAGCTGGAAGTAGTTGAAAGCCTTGAAGCTTTTATCGAGGCCGTAAAGCGTGCCGGCGATCGTCGCGAGCCCGGCCGCGATCACCCAGGTCACCGCCACGACGCGGTTCGGGTTGATGCCGGAGAGAAGCGCGAGGTCTTCGTTGTCGGAAAAGGCGCGCATCGACTTGCCGGTGCGGGTTTTCGCAAGGAACCAGAAGAGGGCGGCCACGACCAGCGCCGCGGTCACCAGGGTGATCGCCTGCGTCGAGCGGATTGCGAGCGGCTCGGCGAGGCCCGTCGCCGCCTTGAACTCGCGCGCCGAGATCAGGAAGCGCGCGCCATCGTCGTACTTGATCTCGTCCACCCCGATCACCACGCGGGTGAGCCCGTTCATCACGAACATCACGCCGACCGAGACCATCGTCAGCACCACGGGCGCGGCGCGCACCTTGCGGTAATAGCTGTAGACCAGCTTGTCGGTGCCAAGCACCAGCGCCGCGGTCGCCGCGATGCCGAAGGGCAGGGCGAGCAGGGCGGTGGGCAGCGGCCCGAAGGAAATGCCCGCGGCCTGAAACGCCCAGGTGACGAGGATCACCATCGCCGTGCCGAAGGCCATCGTGTCGCCATGGGCGAAGTTCGAGAAGCGGAGGATGCCGTAGATCAGCGTCACGCCAAGCGCGCCAAGCGCGAGCTGCGCGCCATAGGCGGTGGCGGGCACCACGACGTAATTCAAAATCGCGACCAGCGCGTCGAGGATGTCCATCTCAGCCCCCCAGGAAAGTGCGGCGGACCTCGGGGTCGGCCATCAGCGCCGCGCCGGTGTCGGTGTAGCGGTTCGCGCCCTGCACGAGCACATAGCCCATGTCCGCGATTTCAAGGGCTTGCCTTGCGTTCTGTTCCACCATCAGGATCGAGATCCCGGTGCGGGCGACCTCGATGATGCGGTCGAAAAGCTCATCCATCACAATCGGCGAAACGCCCGCGGTGGGCTCGTCGAGCATCAGGAGTTTCGGCTTCGTCATCAGCGCACGGCCGACAGCGACCTGCTGGCGCTGCCCGCCGCTGAGTTCACCCGCGTTCTGGAAGCGCTTCTCGCGCAGGATCGGGAAGAGGTCGTAAACCTGTTCCATCGTGTCGCGGAAATCGTCGGTGCGGATGAAGGCGCCCATTTCGAGGTTTTCCTCGACCGACATCGTCGGGAAGACGTTGTTCACCTGCGGCACGAAGCCCATGCCCTTGCGCACGCGCTCCTGCGGGGAGAGTTTCGTGATGTCCTCGCCGTCGAGCATCACCGCGCCCTGGCGCAGCTTCAGCATGCCGAAGACCGCCTTCATCGCGGTCGACTTGCCGGCGCCGTTCGGGCCAACGATCACCGCGATCTGGCCTTTCTCGACCTTGAGGGTGCAGTCGTGCAGAATATCGGCGGCGCCATAGCCGCCGGTCATGTGGGAGGCGTCGAGGAAGCTCATGCGAAACCTCCAAAACAGCCGATAACGCCCTGTTTGATCAGGAAAAATCCAGTCATGCCCCGGCCTCCGCCTTGACCTTGTTCTTGAGCCCGCGGCCGAGATAGGCCTCGATCACCGCCTCGTTCTGCATGATCGTGTCGGGCGCGCCCTCGGCCAGAACCTTGCCCTCGGCCATCACGATCACCGGATCGCAGAGCCGGCCGATGAAATCCATGTCGTGCTCGATCACGCAGAAAGTGTAGCCGCGTTCCTTGTTCAGCCGCACGATCGCATCGCCGATCGTGTTAAGAAGCGTGCGGTTCACACCGGCACCGACCTCGTCGAGGAAGACGATCTTCGCCTCGACCATCATCGTGCGGCCAAGCTCCAGGAGCTTTTTCTGGCCCCCCGAGAGATTGCCGGCGCGTTCGTCTTTCAGATGGGAAATGGTCAGGAAATCAAGAACTTCGTCGGCCTTCTTCAGAAGGGCGGCCTCCTCCTGCGCGATCCGTCCGCGGCCGAGCCAGGCGTTCATCAGCCGCTCGCCCGACTGCCCGCCGGGCACCATCATCAGGTTCTCGCGCACCGTCATCGTCGGGAATTCATGCGCGATCTGGAAGGTGCGCAACAGGCCCTTGTGAAAGAGCTGGTGCGGTTTCAGCCCGGTGATGTCCTCGTCCTCCATCGTCACCGTGCCCGAGGTCGGTTCATAGACCCCGGCGATGACGTTGAAGAGGGTGGATTTGCCGGCGCCGTTCGGTCCGATCAGCCCGGTGATCGACCCCTTGGCGATCTCGAGGCTGGCGCCATCGACGGCATGGAAACCGCCGAAATGCTTGTGCAGGTTCTCGACCCTAATCATGCTTCCCCTGACTTCATGCGTTACATGAAGAATGCCGTTTACGGCTTTGTTATGTAATGGAAACAGCCCGGATCGCTCCGGGCTGCTCCGATCCTTGCGGCGCGATCAGCGGTATTTCACCGTCTCGATCTTGCCGTCCTTGATCTCGATCTCGCGGAAGGTGCCGGCGGCTTCGCCATTGCCGATCATCGTGACCGAGGTGGCACCTTCGTAATCGACCGGCTTGCCCTCGGCGATCAGCTCGAGCGCCTTGCCGAGATCGCCGGGATAGATCTTCTCGCCCGGACCGTTGGCGACGTCCATCACCTTGTCCTTGTAGACGTTCGGATCGGTCGATTTCGCGGCCTGCATCGCCAGCAGCATCAGCGCGGCGGCGTCATATGCCTCGGCCGAATAGGTCGAGGAACCGTCGAAGCCCGCGGCCTTCGCCATTTCGAGGAACTTGTCGTGGCCTTCGCCTTCCGAGGCCGGATACTGGCCGAAGGAGCCGTCGACTTCCTTGCCGAAGTTGTCTTCCAGCGTCTTGCCGACCATGCCGTCGGGGAAGACGAAGGTCGAGAAGGCGCCGGTGTCGAGCGCGCCGCGCAGGATGCCCGAACCGCCCTGGTCGACATAGCCCGCGATCACCAGCGCATCGCCGCCGGCAGCGGCCAGCGCCGCGACCTCGGCCGAATAGTCGGCCTTGCCGTCGTCATGCGCGGCGTTGATCGTGACCTTGCCGCCCTTCGCCTCATAGGCGGCGGCGAAGCTGTCGGCGAGACCCTTGCCGTAGTCGTTGTTGGTATAGGTGAGCGCCACCGACTTGATGCCATGTTCCATGATCTCGTCGGTCATCACTTCGCCCTGACGCGCGTCGGACGGCGAGGTGCGGAAGAAGAGGCCGTTGTCGGGGAGCGTCGAGAGCGCCGGCGAGGTCGCCGAGGGCGAGATCATCACCATGCCATGCGGCATGGCGGCGTTCTGCAGCGAGGCGGTGGTTTCGCCCGAGCACATGCCGCCGACGATGCCCTTCACGCCTTCGGCGGTGATCAGACGTTCGACGGTCGCGGTCGCGGCCGCGGCGTCGATGCAGGTCGAGTCGCCGCGCACCGAGGTGACGGTGTCACCGCCCAGGAGCTTGCCCGAATCCGACACTTCCTTCATCGCGAGTTCCGCGCCGCTCGCCATGCCCGGCGACATCGACTCGAGCGGACCGGTGAAGCCGAGCGAGATGCCCATCTTCACCTCCTCGGCGAAGGCGCCGCCCGCGACCAGAGCGGCGGCGGCAGTGGCCAGAAGAAGCTTTTTCATTCGTTCAACTCCCATGTTGGAACATTGTCCTGACGCGCGAGGTTAAAACCCGCGCGCACAAAAGAAAAGGAAAGATGCGTTACGTAATTGCCCGAAAATCGACCATTCGGGCAATTTTTTCGCGCAGGGCGCGAGGCCCCTGCGTGCAGCTCAAGCCGGGCTTGCATCACTCGAATTTCTCTTCCGGGAAATCAATGTCGCTGAGGTCGCATTCGTCACCCTCGAAGGCCGCGAGATCGGCGGCCTCCGCCGCCTCGGCGCCCGCGGCGGAGGTGCCGCGCTCGCGATAGGGGGTGGTCTGGTAATGCGCGCGGTAGCATTTCGAGAAATGCGAGGGCGAGGCGAAGCCGCAGGCGAGCGCCACGTTGATCACGCTCATCTCGGTCTGCATCAGCAGGTTGCGCGCCTTCTGCAGCCGGATCTCCATGTAATAGCGCTTTGGCGAGCGGTTGAGGTAGCGCCGGAACAGCCGTTCGAGCTGGCGCGTCGACATCCCCACCTCGGAGGCGAGCGTCGCGGGCGAGATCGGCTCCTCGATATTCGTCTCCATCCGGCCGATCACCTGGGCGAGTTTGGGGTGCCGCACCCCGATCCGCGTCGGGATCGAGAGGCGCTGGCTGTCCTGATCGGTGCGGATCGAGTTGTAGATCAGCTGGTCGGCGACGGTATTGGCGAGCCCCTCGCCGTGGTCGCGCGCAATGAGCTTCAGCATCAGGTCGAGCGAGGCGGTGCCGCCCGCGGTGGTCAGCCGGTTGCCGTCGATCACGAAGACCGATTTCGCGAGTTTCACCTCCTCGAAATCCTCGCAGAAACTGTCCTGGTTCTCCCAGTGGATCGTCGCGCGCTTGCCGTCGAGCAGCCCGGCCTTCGCCACCGACCAGGCGCCGGTGCAAAGACCGCCCACCGCCGCGCCGCGCCGCGCCTCGCGTCGAAGCCAGTTCAGCACCGGCTTCGTCGTCGCCTCGACCACGTCGATGCCGCCGCAGACGAGCACGGTGTCGTCGCGCGTGATCTCCTCGAGCCCCATGTCGACGCGGATCACCGTGCCGTTCGAACAGGAGACGTCATGGCCGTCCTCGGAGGCGAGCTTCCAGGCGTAGAGCTTTTGCCCCGAAACCTGGTTCGCCAGGCGCAACGGCTCGATCGCCGAGGCGAAGGCCATCATCGTGAACCGGTCGAGCAGCAGGAAGATATAGCGGCGCGCGCGATCGGAGGGCGCGAGGCGCACGGTGCCCTGCGAGGGGGCGGGGCGGGCATGGCTGCGGGGAAGGGCCGAGGGCTTGCGCATTTGCGACCTGAGGTTCTGTCGTTTTGCGCAGACAATCAGGGAATCCCTGCCGCCGCAAGGGGCTCTGCGCTGGCGGCCGCACGCCGGCGCGCAGAGCGATTTCCCCGCCATGAAAAACAGGTTGGTCAAGTCGCGTTCCGCACCTTATAAGGCACGGACTGCGAAAGGCTCGGAGGAAAAAATGGGCAAGATGTGGACGAAGTCGGACTGGCGCGCGAAACCGCGGGTGCAGATGCCCGATTATCCCGATCAGGCCGCGCTCCATGCCGTCGAGGCGCAGCTCGCCAAGATGCCGCCGCTCGTCTTCGCGGGCGAAACGCGCCGGCTGAAGGCGGATCTCGCCAAGGCGGCGAAGGGCGAGGCCTTCCTGCTGCAGGGCGGCGACTGTGCCGAGAGCTTTGCCGAGTTTTCCGCCGACAATATCCGCGACACCTTCAAGGTGATGCTGCAGATGGCGATCGTGCTCACCTGGGGCGCGAAAGTGCCGGTGATCAAGGTCGGCCGGATGGCCGGGCAATTCGCCAAGCCCCGCTCCGCCCCGACCGAGGTGCTCGGCGGCGTCGAATACCCGAGCTACCGCGGCGACATCATCAACGGGTTCGAGGCGACCACCGCCGCGCGGATGCCCGATCCGAACCGGATGCTGCAGGCCTATACCCAGGCCGCGGCCTCGCTCAACCTGCTGCGCGCCTTCTCGACCGGCGGTTACGCCGACATCCACCGGGTGCAAAGCTGGATCGCCGGTTTCGCCAGCGACGAAGAGGCCGCGCGCTATCGCAAGGTGGCCGACCAGATCGGCGAGGCGATGGAATTCATGGCGGCGGCGGGGGTGACCTCGGAAACCGCGCACGAACTCGGCACCGTCGATTTCTACACCTCGCACGAGGCGCTGCTGCTGGAATATGAAGAGGCGCTGTGCCGGATCGACAGCACCACCGGCGTTCCGGTCGCGGGCTCGGGCCACATGATCTGGATCGGCGACCGCACCCGTCAGCCGGACGGCGCCCATGTCGAATTCTGCCGCGGCGTGCAGAACCCGATCGGGCTCAAATGCGGGCCGACCACCACGGCGGACGACCTCAAGGTGCTGATGGCCAAGCTGAATCCGCAAAACGAGGCCGGGCGGCTCACGCTGATCGCGCGCTTCGGCGCGGGCAAGGTGGGCGATCACCTGCCGCGGCTCATCCGCGCGGTGAAGGAAGAGGGTGCCAATGTCGTCTGGTCCTGCGACCCGATGCACGGCAACACGATCAAGTCGGCCTCCGGCTTCAAGACGCGGCCGTTCGATTCGGTGCTGCGCGAGGTGCGCGAGTTCTTCGGCGTGCACAAGGCCGAGGGCACGATCCCCGGCGGCGTGCATTTCGAGATGACCGGCAAGGACGTCACCGAATGCACCGGCGGCGTGCGCGCGGTCTCGGACGAGGATCTCTCGAGCCGCTACCACACCGCCTGCGATCCGCGGCTGAACGCCTCGCAATCGCTCGAACTCGCCTTCCTCGTGGCGGAAGAGCTGCGTGACCGGCGCGAGATGCGCAAGGCCGCGGGACTTTAAACCGAAGTCTCAACTTCGCCTCGCAAGCGATTGGAATGGAAATGAAAAGGCCCGGCGTTCTGCCGGGCCTTCTGCGCTCTGACATGCGCGAAAACGGGGGTCACTCTTCGGATTTCACCACGCGGAACATCGCGCGGCGTTCTTCGGGGGAGCGGGTCGCAAGCCCGGCGGGGACGGCGGCGCGCGGCGCTTCGGGCGCCTTGCGCGGCGGCACGCCGAAGCGCGGCGCGGCCTCCTCGGCAAAGCCGAGTACCTCGGGGCTGACCGGTTTGGGCAGCTCGGAGGGCGTCGGCATGCCGGTCACCACCTGCTGGATGTCGGCGCCCTCGACCTCGAAGCGGCGCGGAGTGCGGCCGATGTTCTCGCCCTCGGCGACGAGGCAGCCGAGCACCCGCGTCACGTCGCCCAGATCCGAGCGCAGCGGCAGCAGGATCAGGCGCGCGGTCAGCGGCGGCTTGCCGATGCCGCTTTCGGAGGAAAGCACGAGTTCCGCCACCGAGGGGCCCTGGAACACCGCTTCGGTCGCCTCGGCGATGCGCTTGCGGGCGGGCGGGGCGAAGAAGGCGGTGAGCGGCATGCCGCGCACTTCCATCCCCATCAGGTCGTTCAGATGCATCCCCGCGAGGCGGAAACGGCCCATGCCCGGCGCCACGCGCTCGAGGATGAAGGCGTATTCCAGCGCCCGCTCGATCCCGCGCGGATCCACGTCGGAGCGCATCGGCAGCGCGCGCCCGCGCCGCAGCCCTTCCCAATAGGCACGCAGTTCCGCCGCCACGCGACGCCCGAGGCCAGACCGCTGATCCATGCGGACGATCTTCTCCAGTGTGTCGATATCACGTTCCATCATAGCATCCATCCTGTCGGCATGTGCGGAAATCTCCGCGGCCTGACTGTTCTGAGGCTCCTCGCCTTCGGCGGATGCGGGTCTTTCTGTTGACCCCGGGAGCGAAATCCTTACTGAAGTCTTAATACGCCTTTTTTCTGCCTTATGGGGAACTAAAGTCTTAAATGGTTAAGCCCGCCGAACACCCGCGCACGCCGCCCCGCACCGTTTCGATGACCGGATTCGCTGCGCTCGGCGGCTCGGGCGAGGGCCATGACTGGAGCTGGGAAATCCGCGCCGTGAACGGCAAGGGGCTCGACCTGCGGCTGCGCCTGCCCGAGCTCGAAGGGCTTGAAACGGAGGTGCGCGCGGCGGTTTCGCGCGTTGCGGCGCGCGGGAATATTCAGGTGAATCTGAAACTTACCCGGCACGAGGTCGGGGAGGGGCTGCGCCTGTCTCCGGGCGGCGCGCGGGCGGCCGTGGCGGCGGTGATCGAGATCGAGGAGGCCGCGCGCGACCGCGGTCTCGTGCTCGCGCCGAGCCGGGCGGCGGACCTGCTCACCCTGCGCGGGGTGATCGACCCGAGCCTGCCCGAACTGGCCGATCCGGCGCGCCTCAGGGCGGCCTTGGTAAAGGATTTGCAAACAGTTCTGGGCGATTTTGCGGCAATGCGCGCGGCGGAGGGGGCCGAAATCGGGCATGTGCTCGAGTCGCAGATCGACCGGATCGCCACATTGACCGACGCCGCCGAGGTCGCAGCCGAGGCGCGGCGGCCGGAGGCGGAGACGGCGCTCACCGCGGCGCTCGCTCGGGTGATGGCGGGCGCGCCCGGCGCCGATCCGCAGCGCGTCGCGCAGGAGCTTGCGATGCTCGCGGTGAAGGCCGATGTCACCGAGGAGATCGACCGTCTGCGCGCCCATATCAAGGCGGCGCGCGCGCTTCTCGTCGAGACCGCGCCGGTCGGGCGCAAGTTCGACTTCCTCACCCAGGAATTCGTGCGCGAAGCGAACACGCTCTGCTCGAAATCGGGCTCCACCCGGCTCACCGCGATCGGGCTTGACCTCAAGGCGGTGATCGACCAGATGCGCGAGCAGATCCAGAACGTGGAGTGAGCCATGAGCCAGACCCGGCGCGGCCTTCTGATCATCCTCTCCTCGCCGTCCGGCGCGGGGAAATCCACCCTCGCGAAGCGGCTGATGGGCTGGGATCCGACGCTGAGCTTTTCCGTCTCGGCGACGACGCGCAGCCCGCGCCCGGGCGAGACCGATGGCGTCGAATATTATTTCCGCACCAAGCACGACTTCGAGGCGATGGTGGCGAATGGCGAGATGCTCGAACATGCCGAGGTCTTCGGCAATTTCTACGGCACGCCGAAGGCGCCGGTCGAGGCGGCGATGAAGGCCGGGCGCGACACGCTTTTCGACGTCGACTGGCAGGGCGGGCAGCAGATCCGGCGGTCCGATCTCGGCAAGGAGGTGATCTCGATCTTCATCCTGCCGCCCTCGATCGCCGAGCTCGAGGCGCGGCTGCGCACGCGCGCGCAGGACAGCGACGAGGTGATTGCCGCGCGGATGGCGAAAAGCCGCGATGAAATCAGCCATTGGGCGGAATATGATTATGTGATCGTGAATCACGATGCCGATCAGGCGGAGGAGGAGCTGCGCACGATCCTGCGCGCCGAGCGCGCGCGGGCGGATCGTCAGCCCTGGCTGAACGACTTCGTGCGCGAGCTGAACAGGGAGTTTGAAGCGCGATGATCTATGAACTTGACGGGATCGCTCCGGAACTGGGGCAGGGCGCCTGGGTCGCCCCCGACGCCAATCTGATCGGCAAGGTGGTGCTCGAGGACGAGGCCTCGGTCTGGTTCGGCTGCACGCTGCGCGGCGACAATGAGGAGATCCGCGTCGGGCGCGGCTCGAACGTGCAGGAGAATGTCGTGTGTCACACCGACATGGGCTATCCGCTGGTGATCGGGCCGGATTGCACGATCGGCCACAAGGCGATGCTGCACGGCTGCATCATCGGTGCGGGCTCGCTGATCGGCATGGGGGCGACGGTGCTCAACGGCGCGAAGATCGGCCGCGGCTGCCTGATCGGGGCGGGAGCGCTGATCACCGAGGGCAAGGAGATCCCGGATTTCAGCCTGGTGATGGGCGCGCCGGGCAAGGTGGTGCGGAGCCTCGACGAGGCGGCGCAGGCGCGGCTGCTGAAATCGGCGGCGCATTACCGCGCCAATGCGGCACGTTACGCGAAGGGGCTGCGCGCGCTCGGCTGAGCCTAGGCGAAGCCCTGACTCAGTGATGATGGCGCGGGATTTCGAAGATCTCGAAGGCCCGGTCACCCCAGATCTGCCGCACCTCGGCGCGCACCAGCGCGGTGTCGGGCAGCGGCGGCGAATAGGCGCAAAGCGCGCCGGTATAGCCGAGACGGTCGAGCCGGCGAGCGACGTCGAGAATGTCGTGATCGGGGGCGAAGAGCGGGGCGAGCACCACCTCCGGCTCCATGCGCTCGATCAGCTTGCGGTCGAGCGTGCGGAACTGCGTCACCATCACCTGCGCCCCGGCGACCCCGCGCAGAGTCCGCGGCAGGGCCTGCTGCGGCTCGACGACGAGAATGCGGCGTCCCACGAAGCTTTCGCCGAAACTCATTCGGCTCGGAGGCTTCCCATCGGGCAGATACGAGGGCGGAGGCATTTAACGGTCCGGTTGGGCCGCAGGAGGGTATTCCTCCATTGCGGGTATCAATTCTCAAATTTCGCGCGCAGGTTTAGCCCCCTCACCCTGTACGCTCAATATCGTGAATGCATGGTTTACTCCGGGCGCGATTTGGTCAAGCCTCGCCACCGCCTGGAGGAGTGAAACATGCAGAATTTGTCGACAATCGCTCTGGCAGAGGCGGTTCCGTTTCCGATCCTGCTGATAAACGCACAGGAAAAGATCCTTTGGGCCAATGCGGCGGCGCTCCGGCTTCTGGGCGGGGATCTGGCGGGCAAGCTCTTCGTCACCGTGCTGCGCCAGCCCGCGCTGGGCGAGGCGCTGGAGGCCGCGCTGCGCCGCGGCGAAAGCCAGCGGGTGCGCGCGCGCATCTCCGCCAAGGGGCGCGAGATGGTGGTGATGGCCTCGGTCGCGCCGATGCCGGCCGATCCGGCGCTCGAATTGCCGCAGGGCGGCGCGACGATCGGACTCGAGGACATCACCGCGCTCGAGGAGGCGGAGGCGATGCGGCGCGATTTCGTCGCCAATGTCAGCCACGAGCTGCGCACGCCGCTCACCGCGCTGATGGGCTTCATCGAGACTCTGCGCGGCGCGGCCAAGGATGACCCGGTCGCGCGCGACCGGTTCCTCTCGATCATGGGGCGCGAGGCGGGGCGGATGAACCGGCTGGTGGGCGATCTGCTTTCGCTCAGCCGCGTCGAATCGGACGAGCGGCGGCGCCCGACCGGCTCGGTCGACCTTTCCGTGGTGCTCAAGGGCGCGATGCAGACCCTCGCGCCTGTCGCCGAACCCGCCGGGGTGCAGCTGATCCGCGAGGGCGAGACCGGCGCGCTGCGCTGCCCGGGCGACCCCGATCAGCTGATGCAGGTGTTTTCCAACCTGATCGAGAACGCGATCAAATACGGCGGCTCGGGCGGCGAGGTGCGGGTCGAGGTCACGAAGATCGCGCATGAGCCGGTGCTGCGCGGCCCGGCGCTCAAGGTCACGGTGGCCGATCGCGGCGAGGGGATCGACGCGATGCATCTGCCGCGGCTGACCGAGCGGTTCTACCGCGTCGACACCCATCGCTCGCGCGAACAGGGCGGCACCGGGCTTGGTCTCGCGATCGTGAAACACATCGTCGCGCGCCACCGCGGACGGCTGAAAATCGAGAGCGAAAAGGGCCAGGGAAGCCGTTTTTCCGTCATTCTGCCGGCCGGATAGGCGAATAGCGCCGAAAAAATGACGGAAATGACCGCTCTTTACCGGGAATTGTCATCTGCCTGCCAATGAATCAGGCAATGCAGAGGCAAGGCGGCAACTGCCCCCGGGGATTGTCATGTTCGGCTTGACGCCGGGGGCAGCAGATCCCATCAACAGGGCAAGAGGCCGCAGAAAGGTTCGATCGTGAAAGATGTTATCGCTCCGACGGCGGAGACCCTGCGCCAGGAAATCCTCCGGCATCTGATCTACACGATGGGCAAGGATGCCGATCACGCCTCGGTTTACGACTGGCGGATGGCGCTCAGCTTCGCGATCCGCGACCGGATCGTCGAACCCTGGTTCGCCGCGACGAAGCAGACCTGGGAGCAGGGGCGCAAGCGCGTCTACTATCTCTCGATGGAATTCCTGATCGGGCGCATTCTCGAGGATGCGGCGATCAACCTCAACATGCGCGCCGCCTGCCGCGAGGCGATCGAGAGCCTCGGGCAGGACTGGTCCGCGGTGGTCGAGGACGAGCCCGATGCCGCGCTTGGCAATGGCGGGCTTGGCCGGCTTGCCGCCTGCTACATGGAGAGCATGGCGACGCTGGGCTGCGCGGGCTATGGCTATGGCATCCGCTACGAGCACGGCCTCTTCCGTCAGCGCTTCGAGGGCGGGCGTCAGGTGGAAACGCCGGAGGACTGGCTCAAGCAGCGCCATCCCTGGGAATTCGAGCGCCCCGAGGCCGCCTATGAGATCGGCTTCAAGGGCACGGTGGAAAAGCGCGACGGCAAACCCTATTGGGTGCCTTCGGAAACGGTGATCGCCGAGGCTTTCGACATGCCGGTGATCGGCTGGCAGGGGAAATGGGCGAACACGCTGCGGCTGTGGTCGGCGAAACCGACGACGCTCTTCGATCTGGCGCGGTTCAACCATGGCGACTATGCCGCCGCGGCCGAGCCCGAGGCGCTCGCGCGCACGCTGAGCCGCGTGCTTTACCCTGACGACACCACCTATCAGGGCAAGGAGCTGCGGCTGAAGCAGGAATATTTCCTGACCGGCGCCGCGCTGCACGACATCATCCGGCGGCATCGCTCGGGCGGCTACAAGCTTGAGGATCTGGCGAAACATGTCGCGATCCAGATGAACGATACCCATCCGGCGATCGCGGGGCCGGAGCTCGTGCGCATCCTCGCCGATCTGCACGGGATGGAGTTCGACAAGGCGATCGAGGTCGCGGTGAGCTGCCTTGGCTATACCAACCACACGCTCCTGCCCGAGGCGCTGGAACGCTGGGCGACCTATCTGATGGGCTCGGTGCTGCCGCGCCACATGCAGATCGTCGAGGAGATCGACGCCTGGCATCTGAAGACGAACCCGAGCCGGCCGCATTACGTCGGCATCGTGAAGCATCACGAGGTGCGGATGGGCGAGCTCGCCTTCATCACCGCGCATAAGGTCAACGGCGTCTCGGCGCTGCATACCGAACTGATCAAGCAGAACCTCTTTCCCGAGCTGCACGCGCTGCACCCCGACCGGATCGTGAACGAGACGAACGGCGTCACCCCGCGACGCTGGATGCGGATGGCGAACCCGACGCTCTCGAAACTGGTGACGGAGACCATCGGCTCCGGCTGGGAGGCCGATCTCGACCGTCTGCGCGAGCTGGAAAAACCGATCGAGGACAAGGGCTTCCGCGACGCTTTTGCAGCGGCGAAACGCACCAACAAGGTGGCGCTTTCGAACTGGATCGGGCAGACCCAGGGGGTCAAGGTCGATCCCGACGCGATCTTCGACGTGCAGGTGAAGCGGATCCACGAATACAAGCGGCAGCTGCTCAACATCCTGCAGACGATCGCGGAATGGCACGAGATCCGGGAAAACCCGCTCGCCACCTATCAGCCGCGGGTCAAGATCTTTGGCGGCAAGGCCGCGCCCGGCTATCAGGCCGCGAAGGAAATCATTCGCCTTATCAATGACGTGGCGACCGTTGTTAAAGCGGATCCCTATGTCGACGGGCGGCTCAAGATCATCTACCCGGCGAATTACAACGTCTCGATGGCGGAGCGGCTGATCCCGGCCGCGGCCCGGTCGGAACAGTTCTCGACCGCGGG
>NZ_JBFXGV010000042.1:0-32008 GCF_050177655.1 Paenirhodobacter sp. | reverse complement strand
TCCTGGTCTTCACACTGCCCGCGTTGCGCAGCCGCGTGGCGCGCCTCGAGGCCGAGATCGCCGCGCTGAAGGCCGGCACCACGGCCCCCGAGCTCACCGCGCCCAAGGTCACGGCGCCCGTGGTCTCCGCAGCCGAGATCGCCCCCGAAGGCCCCCCGGCCGCGCCCGAGGCCCGGCCCGCGCCGGCCCCCGCCCCGACGCTCAGCGCGCCCCCGCCGCTGCCGCCCGAACCCGCGCCCCCGCCCGCGCCGCGCCCCGACCGGATCGCGCCGCTCCTCCTCTGGCTGCGCACGAACTGGACGCTGGCGATCGCCGCGCTCTCGCTGATCCTCGGCGGGCTCTTCATGGTGCAATATGGCGTCGAGAACGGGCTGCTCACCCCGCCGCTGCGCGTGCTCGGCGCCCTCGCCCTCGGCCTCGCGCTGATCGCCGGGGGCGAGGCGATCCGGCGCCGCCACGGCGATGTCGTCACCCCGGCGACGCGCGCCCTGCCCTCGACGCTTTCGGGCGCGGGGGCGGTGGTGATGTTCATCGCCGTCGCTTCGGCCCATGCGCTTTACGGGCTGATCGGCCCCGGCGTCGCCCTTGCCGCGCTCGCCCTCGTCTCCGCCGCGACCGTCGCGCTCGGCTGGATCTACGGCCCCGTGCTCTCCGCGATCGGGCTCGTTGGCGCGGGCGCCGCGCCCTTCCTGCTCGGCGGCGGCTCCGAGGCGACCGCGCGCCTCTTCTACGGGTATTTTCCGCTCGTCGGCCTCTCCGGCCTCGCGATCGACAGCTTCCGGCGCTGGGGCTGGGTCTCCGCCCTCGCGCTTGGCGTCGCAAGCCTCGGCCTCCTCCTGCTCTGGAATTCGGCCCCCTTCTCCCCCGGACTTGGCCTGGCCGCGCTCACGCTGGGCTTCGCCGCACTCACCTTCCCCGAGCGGCAGCTGGTGCCGCGTCTCGCCGGCGCCCCCGTCACCGCGCTGTTCCGCGGCTCGCGCCCCGAAACCCCCACGCTCATCGCCGGTGCCGGCGCCGTGATCGCCACCACTGCCGGGCTGCTGATCGTCGCGGGCGCGCGCAGCTCCGCCGACGCCGGCCTCGGCTTCGCGCTGCTCATCGCGCTTTTCGCCGCCGCAAGCCTCTGGCTGCGCCGCGCCCCCGCGCTCGATCCGCTCGCCGCGCTCCCGGCCCTGGCCTTCCTCCTCGCGCTGGTGATCGAGCCGACACGCTCCGGCCCGCTCCTCGACGGGCTCTCGGCCGCACTGACCGCCCCGGAAGGCGAAGAGATCCCGATGCCGCCGACGCTCTGGCTCCTCGCACTTGCCGGCGCCACGCTCTCCGCCCTCGCCTTCACGCGGCTGCGCGCCGCCACCCCCTCCGCCGCGCTCCTCTGGGCCTTCGGCGCCGCCGCGCTCGGCCCGGCGACGATTTTCGCGCTCGAATTCTTCTGGGCCCCCGGCGCCTTCCTCGGCACCGGCCCCTGGTCGCTGATGGTGATCGCGATGGCCGCGCTGATGGTGCTGCTCGCCGAGCGCCGCGCGCGTCTGGGCGGCGAGAGCCTGCCGCGCGATCTCGGCCTTTTCGCCGCCACCGCCACGCTGCTGATCGCGCTTTCCTTCTTCATCCTGCTCACCAAGGCCGCGCTGACGCTCGCCCTCGCGCTGCTCGTCGTGCTCGCCACGCTGATCGACCGCCGCTTCCGGCTGCCGCTCATGGCCTGGGTCGCGCAATTCGGCGTGGCGGTGATCGGCTACCGGCTGCTCGTCGATCCGGGGTTCGAGTGGAGCCTCCATCGCGCCGGTTGGCCGGAATTCCTGCTCTCCCACCTCGGCCCGATCGCCGCCTTCGAGACGGTGCGCCGCCGCGCCCCGCCCGAACGCGCGGGCCTGCGCGCGGTGGCCGAGTCGGCGCTGATCACCACCGGCGCGCTTTTCGTCATGCTGGCGATCGCGCGGCTGATCCCCGATGCCGATCTGCACAGCCACTGGTTCGCCGGGCTCTCCGCCGCGATCTGGGCCGGCGCCGCCTTCGGCCAGATCTGGCGCCTGCCGACGAGCGGACGCGCGATCCGCCTCATGCGCGCCCTCTTCGCGGGGCTGAGCGCGCTGGCCGCCTGCGGTGCGCTCGGCGCGCTGGCGCTCGCGCTCTTCGACATGCTCGACTGGGGCGGCGAGCGGGTGCTCGGCCCGCCGCTTCTCGACAGTCTCGCCCTCGCCTTCGGGCCGCTCGCCGCGACCCTCGCCGCCGGTGCGCTGGCGCTTGGCCGGCCCGGGCGCCCGCTCGCGCGGCTGCTGCGCCCCGGCCTCGGCGCCGGCGCGGGGCTCGCGCTCCTGCTCTGGGGCTGGCTCGAGATCCGACGGCTCTGGCGCGGGGCGGACCTCTCGCTCCCCGGCCCCTCGGATGGCGAGCTCTACTCCTATACGCTCGCGCTCCTCGCCGCTTCGCTTGTGCTCCTTTTCGCCTCGGTGCCGCGCCGCTCGCTCGCCCTGCGGCGCATCGCGATGACGGGCGTCGCGCTGACCATCGCCAAGGTCTTCCTGATCGACATGAGCGGGCTTTCGGGGCTGACCCGCGTCGCCTCCTTCGTCGGGCTCGGCCTCGCGCTGACCGGCCTCGCCTGGCTCAACCGGCAGATCGACGCGCGCTGGCGCGAGAGCCGCCCCGAGGGCTGAACCTCCGCGAGATTACCTAAAATTGCAGGGACTTCCCGCTTGTTCCTTAATCGGGAGGAAAGGCTTTCGCGCCATCGTCGCGCTGTCCCCGTCGCGCACGGGGGCTCGGGTCCGGTTTTCCGGCCCGTTCCTGCCGTCTGTTTCGGGAAAATCCATGCTCGACCGCCTTCGCCTTCCCCGTCTCCGCCTGCCGCGCTTCGCCTTCCTGCATTCGGTCTTCTTCCGCGCGACGATGATCGTCTTCCTCTGCACGCTGCTCGTGACCGGGGTGCTCACCGCGCTGAACTACCGATCCTCGCGCGCCGCGGCCTATGCCGCCGCCCATGAACGCGCCGCGATGTTCGCCGAAAAGCTGTCCGCCACGGTGGTCAACCCGATGCGCTTCGGCGCGCATGACCGGGTCGACGAGATCATTCAGCAATATCTCGGCGATTCCGACGGGCAGAGCCTGGGCGTTCTGGCCTTCGACGCGGGCGGGCGCGATTTCGCCGGCCTCGCCGATGAGGAGGTGGAGCCGGTGATGCGCGATCTGCTCGCCCGGGCGCAGGACAGCGGCCAGATGGCGGCCACGGAAGACGGGATGGAACTGGCGCTCCCGGTTCGCGACAACCGGAACACGCTTTTGGGCTATATCGCCGTTGCCTGGTCGCCGGAGCAGGCGCTCGCCACCCTCAACGGGCGGCTGCGCGAGGCGTTGATCATCACCGCCGGGGTCTTCTTTCTGGCGCTGCTCGGCGCGGCCATCGGCTTCTCGCGGCTGATCGCGCGCCCGCTGGTGAAGGTGAACCAGGCGGTGGAGCGCGTCGCCGCGGGCGATTACGCGCTCGACGTGCCGATGCGTCAGCGCCGCGACGAGATCGGCACCATCGCGAAGGCGCTCGAGAGTTTCCGCGCCTCGCTGTCCGAAAGCGCGAAAATCAGCCGGCAGGCGATGTTCAACAGCGCCGCGCTGGAGGCGAGCTCGGGCGCGCTGCTGATCACCGACACCGACCATCGGATCCTGCATCTCAACGCGGCGGCGCTGCAGTTCTTCGCCGCCCATGCCGAGGGGTTCCGCAGTCACGACCCCGAGTTCGACCCCGGCCAGCTGATCGGGCGACGCGCCGATCAGCTGATCCCGAGCGGCGGCCAGGCGGCGCAGGCGATCGACGAGGAAGACGGCGATCAGGTCCGCGTCGAAAGCCAGATCGGCGGCCGCACGATCGAGGTTCTGGTGGCTCCCGTCCAGAATGCCGAGGGGGAGACGATCGGCACCGTCTCGCAATGGAGCGACATCTCCCGCGACATGCGCAACATCACGGTGATCGGCGCGATCGACGCGAGCCAGCTGCGCGCCGAATTCCGGACCGACGGGCAGATGACCTTCGCCAATGCGCATTTCACCCAGCTGTTCGAGACCGCCGGCATCCCGCGCGAGGAGGTGGAGATGCGCGCGGCCCTGCAGCTGGCCGAGAACGCCACGCCGCTGTTCGACTGGCTCGCCCGGGAGGAAAGCTTCAACGGCAAGCTGCGCCTCCTGCTCGGCGAGGAGGCCTTCACCCTCGATGCGGTCGTCGCCCCGGTGCGCGACCGGGACGGGGTGGTGCAGCATTTCATGATGCTGGCGCGCGATTCGACGGCTTCCGAGACGGCCATCGCCGCGGCGGAGGCGCGCCGCGCCGCGCTCGAAGCGACGCAGCACGCCGTCGTCGAGGCGCTGCGCGAGGGGCTCGCGCTGCTCTCGCGCGGGGTGCTCAGCACCCGGATCGACACCGAATTCGCGCCGCAATACGAACAGTTGCGCGCCGATTACAACGTCGCCGCCCAGAACCTGCGGCAGGCGATGGAGCGGGTGGTGGATACCGCTCAGGCGATCGAACGCGAGGCGCGCGAACTCGTCACCGCCGGCGACGAGCTCAACCGCCGCACCGAACAGCAGGCCGCGACGCTCGAGGAGACCGCCGCCGCGTTGAACGAGATGACGACCTCGGTCAAGGCCGCGGCGGCGCTTTCGTCCCAGGCGAACCGAATGGTGGAGGAGGCGAAATCCAACGCCGAAGCCTCGGGCTCGGTGGTGCGCGACGCGGTGCAGGCGATGGGCGAGATCGAGGACAGCTCGCAGAAGATCTCGAAGATCACCTCGGTGATCGACGACATCGCCTTCCAGACCAATCTGCTCGCGCTGAACGCCGGGGTCGAGGCCGCCCGCGCGGGCGAGGCGGGGCGCGGCTTTGCCGTCGTCGCCTCGGAGGTCCGCGCGCTGGCGCAGCGCTCCTCGGAAGCCGCGCGCGAGATCGCCGGGCTGATCTCCTCCTCGACCGCGCAGATCGCACGCGGCGTCGGTCTCGTCGGCGAGGCGGGCGATGCGCTGCACGGGATCGAGCCCTCGGTCGGCGAGATCTGCCACGCGATCAGCGAAATCACCGCCTCCTCGCAGGATCAGGCGGCGGGGCTGAGCGAGATCAACACCGCGCTGACGCAGCTCGACCAGGTGACGCAGCACAATGCGGCAATGTTCGAACAGACCAATGCCTCCTCGCACGCGCTGACCCGCGACGCGTTCAACCTGCTCGAAACCATCGGCTTGTTCGACCTCGGTCAGGTGAGTGCCCGCCGCAGCCCGCAGGATTCCGAAGGCGCCGCGCCGGAAAGCGGCCCGAAGCAACCTGCGCCTCCGCCCGTTGCGGAAGCGCCCGCGCCAGTTGCGGCAGCCCCGCGCGGGGCGACGCGGGGCGCGCTCGCTCTCGCCGAGGATCAGGATGACTGGGAAGATTTCTGAGCGCGCTCCGCTCGGCCGGTCACGCGCGACGATCCCCGAAGAGCCCGATCAGGCCCGGATCTCGGGCGGCGCCTCGAACCAATGTTCCTCGAGGTTGGTCCCGCCCCCGATCCGGTCCACCACCGCATAGCGCCCCGGCGCGCCGATCGGGGCCAGCACCCCGTGCCAGGTGTTGCGCAAGAGGTTGATCCCCTGCCCCGGACGGGTCAGGAAGGCGCGTACCGGCCCGGGCGCGCCGCCTTCATCCTCGGCCACGGTCACGAGGAACGGCACCTGGTCGAGCGGCAAAAACGCCTGGGAGCCGAGCGGGTGACGTTCGACGAGATCGAGCCGATAGGGCAAGACGCGGGCCTGCGCGTCGAACAGGCTGATGCCCGCGCGCCCCTCCCCGATCCCGGGCGCGAAATCCAGCCGTGCGAGGTCGTGGTGGCGCCCGCACATCCCCTGATTGATGATCCGGTCGGGTGGCCCCGTGACCTCGATCAGATCGCCGAAAGGCGCGAAAGCCTCCGCCGTCAATGGCTCGATGCGGATGATCCGGCTCATGTTTTGTCCTTTCGCGCCGCGCGACAGCCTCGATCGTGATCAAAGGAGAAATCGCCGCGGGGCACAAGTGGGGGGCAGGTCCGACGGGCTTGCCCCGACCTCCGGCGCGGCCTAGCCTCGGGCGACAGACAGGGGCGGAACGGTGCGCGGGGCAAGCGGCAAGAGCGGAACGGGAACGGGTTCAGCCCGGCGCGGTCAGCGCCTCGAGCGCGTTACGCAGTTTTTTCACCGCGAAATCGAGGAACAGCCGCAGTTTCGGATCCTGCCGGTTGCGATGCGCATAGAGCACGGCAAGCTGCACCGGGATCGGCGGCTCCTCCGGCAGGACCGGAACCAGCCGCCCGGCGCGCAGATGGCTCGCCACCTCGAAGACCGGTTTCAGCACGATGCCATGACCGGCAAGCGCCCAGCCGGTCAGCACATCGCCATCGTCGCTCTCGAAGGGGCCGCGCACCGCGATCCGGCGCAGCCCGTCGGGCGTCTGCAGCGGCCACTGGAATTCCGGCGCGCCGGGATAGCGCAGGTTGAGACAGTCATGCTCGGCCCGCAGCGCCGCGCTCGTCTCCGGCATGCCGCGCCGCGCAAGATAGTCGGGCGCGGCACAAAGCAGCCGCGCGCAATCGGCGATCTTGCGGATATGCAGCGTCGAATCCTCCGGCACCCCGAGGAAGAAGGCCGCGTCGAGCCCCTCGGCCGCCAGATCGAGCTTGCGATCGGACAGCCGCAGCCGCAGCGAGATCAGCGGATAGGCGGCATGAAACTCCGGGATCAGCGGCGCGAGCAGGCGCCGGCCAAGCCCGAGCGGTGCCGCGATGTAAAGCGTGCCGCGCGGGCTGTGGGTGACGGCGGTCACCTCGGCCTCCGCCTCGGCCAGCGCGGCAAGCACCTTCAGCGCGCCGGGATAGAACAGCACCCCCTGTTCGGTCGGCGCGAGCGAGCGCGTGGTGCGCAGGAACAGCCGCACGTCGAGATGCTCCTCGAGCTGCGCGATCCGCGCCGAGGCGACCGCGGCCGAGATCCGCAGATCACGCGCCGCCGCCGACATGTTGCCCAGTTCATAGACGCGCACGAAGGTCCGCAGATTGTCGAGATAGGCCATTGCCCGCCGGTCTCCGCCGCTGATTGTTCGGGCCTATTTGAAAGTGTTGCGCCAATCAACGCAATAGAGCCTGAAAGTCGCAGCGGCTAGCTTGGGGCAAACGAGGGGAACGGAATGCCGGATATCGCTTTTTTCTGGGACTGGCTCGCATTCGCGATGCGCTGGTTCCACGTGATCACGGGGATCGCCTGGATCGGGTCGTCCTTCTATTTCATCGCGCTCGACCTCGGGCTGCGCAAGGCGGCCGACCTGCCCCCCGGCGCCTATGGCGAGGAATGGCAGGTCCACGGCGGCGGCTTCTACCATATCCAGAAATATCTGGTCGCGCCCGAGCGGATGCCCGAAGACCTGATCTGGTTCAAATGGGAAAGCTACATGACCTGGCTTTCCGGCGCCGCGATGCTGATGCTGCTCTACTGGCACCGCGCCGATCTCTTCCTGATCGACCCGGCGAAACTGCCGCTCGAGACCTGGCAGGCGATCGCGATCTCGGCGGGCTCGCTCACCATCGGCTGGCTGATCTATGACGCGGCCTGCAAATCGAAACTGGGCGAGCGGCCGGTGACGCTGATGGCGCTCCTCTTCGTCGCGCTCGTCGCGATGGCCTGGGGCTACACCCATGTCTTCACCGGGCGCGCCGCGCTTTTGCACCTCGGCGCCTTCACCGCGACGATCATGTCGGCCAATGTCTTCTTCGTCATCATGCCGAACCAGCGCATCGTCGTCGCCGATCTGAAGGCCGGCCGCACCCCCGATGCGAAATACGGCAAGATCGCCAAGCTGCGCTCGACGCATAACAACTACCTGACGCTGCCGGTGTTGTTCATGATGCTGTCGAACCACTATCCCCTTGCTTTCGCGTCGAAATACAACTGGCTCATCGCCGCGCTCGTATTCCTGATGGGGGTGACGATCCGGCATTGGTTCAACACGCGGCACGCGCGCAAGGGCTCACCCTGGTGGACGATCCCGGCGACGGTGGTGCTCTTCCTGCTCGCGATGTGGCTTTCGACCTTCGGCCCCGACGAACCCGCGACCGAAACCGCGGCGCTGAGCCCCACGGCACAGCGCTTCACCGATGCCGCGGGCTTCGAACAGGTGACCGATATCGTGACCGCGAATTGTTCGATGTGCCACGGTGCGGTGACCGATTTCTCCGGCAAGGTGCCGGTGCCGCAGGGCCATGAGGGGATCATCGCCGCGCCGCACGGGCTGCATCTCGACACGCCCGAGGCGGTCGCCCGCGCCGCGCGCGAGATCTACCTCTTCGCCGGCGTGACCAATGCGATGCCGCCCGGCGCCGCGAATTTCATGACCGCCGAGGACCGCGCCGCGATCCGTGACTGGTACAAGGGGGCGGAGACCGAGGCGCTGGCGGCGAACTGATCGCCCTCACACGCGCCCGCGGTCTCCCACCGGTGCCTCCCCGCACCCCCCAAGGGGCCCCTGTCGTGCATTCCGTGGCTCAGACGCCGCCCGAATGCACGATCTCGTAATAGATCTTCTCCAGCTCCGCCTTGTGCTTCGTCTCCTCGTTCGCGAGGAAGGTGAAGGCATCCTTGAGCGGGCCGCCCGGCGCCGTTTCCGCCAGTTCGGTATATTGCCGCATCGCCGCATCCTCGCGCATCAGCGCATATTGCAGCACCGCCTGATCGTCGGGGTTCTCGCCAAGATCGGGCGTCATCACGCAATCGGAGAACTTGCCGTCGGAGACCGGGCGTTCGATCTCCGCCGACATCACCGCGGCGACATCGGGGTTCTGCGCGAGGCCGGAGAAGAGCGCGACATGTTCGAGCTCCTCCTCCGCCAGCTCCTCGACGAGCCAGCGGATGTTCTTCGTCACCTTCGGGATCAGCGCCGCATAGAAAGCATGCGCCACTTTCTCGAACTCGGTCGCGGTGTCGAAGATCTCGCGCACGGTCGTCTTGCCCGACAGCTTCGCCTTGTTCGCTTCACTCATTGCATCACCTCCCTGGCGGCGATCTCCGCCATCACCGTCTTCGCGACATGGTGGCCGTCGGCCACCGCGTTGATCACATCGGGGCCCTTCACCGCGTCGCCCACCGCGAAAAGCCAGGGCTCCGAGGTGCGGAAGTCGCCGTCGATCTTGATGCGCCCGCGGTTCCAGTCGAGCGCCTCGGTCAATTCCGGGCCAAGCAGCGCGGTATCGGCCATCTGACCGATCGCCTCGATCACCACCGAACCGGGGTGGATCATTTCGTTCGTCTCGTCATAGGCGGGGGCAAAGCGACCCTCGGCGTCGAAGATCGAGGTCACCGCCCAGCTGCGCAGCCCGGTCACCGTGCCGCTCGCATCGCGCATCACCTCCTGCGGGCCGCGGCTGTCGAGGATCACCACACCCTCCTCGGCACCCTCGATCAGCTCTTCCTTGTCGGCGAGGAAATGCGCGCGGTCCTCGAGCGCGGTCAGCGTGAGGCCGACCTTGCCGTGGCGTTGCTTCTGCAGCCGCGCCATCGAGCGCGCGATGTCGAAGGCGACGTTGCCGCCGCCGATCACCACCGCCTGTTCGGGCACCGGCACCTCTTCGCCCGCGGTGATGCGGCGCAGCAGGTCCACGGCCTTTTCCACCCCCGGCCCTTCCGAGCCCGGGATCCGCGTGCCGCGCCCCATCTGCAGACCGATCGCGAGCACGACCGCGTCGAAATCGCGTTTTAGATCCGTAAGTTGGACGTCACGCCCGACGCGGGTATTGGTGCGGATCTCGACCCCCATCGCCTGGATGATGCCGATGTCGCGGTCGAGCGCGTCATAGGGCAGCCGGTATTCGGGGATGCCGTAGCGCATCATGCCGCCGGCATGGGCCAGCGCCTCGAAGACAACGACCTCGCAGCCCTCGCGCGCGAGGTCATAGGCCGCCGTCAGACCGCCCGGGCCGCCGCCGACGATCGCGACGCGCTTGCCGTTCTTCGCCTTCGGCGTGCCGATCAGGTCGAGACGGCGCTCGAAGGGCACGTTGTCGATGATGTGGCGCTTCAGCCAGCGGATCGCGATCGGGTCGCCCTCGTGCAGCGCGGCGCAGGAGGTCTCGCATTTATGGGTGCAGATCCGGCCGCAGACCTCGGAGAACGGGTTGGTCTCGTAAAGGAGCTGCAAGCCGCGGTCATAGTCCTGATCGCGCACCGCCTTGATATAGTCGGGGATCGACATATGCGCCGGGCAGGTCGCCACGCACAGCCCGCATTCGACGCAGCGGTCGGCCTCGAGGATCGCCTCCTCGCGCCCGTACCCCGCGCAGATCTCGTCGAAATTCGAGATCCGCTCGGAGGCCTCCAGCTCGACCATATGCGAGCGGGTGACGCCCGACAGCACGCGGCCCGCCTCGCGCTTGTAGCCCTTTTCGGTATCCTTCCAGGGCTCCTCGAGCCCGGGGATGAAGCGGAAGGCATCCGGGTCGGTGTCGACCCAGGTATATTCGTTCGACATCGTGAGCGAGCCGGTCATGCAGATGTCGACGCAAAGCGCGCACCAGCAGCAGCGCCCGTAGTCGATCATCGGGCGCAGACCGCTATCGCCCTTTTCCGTGTTCTGCCCTTCGACCGGCACCATGTCGATCGCGCCGTTCTGGCAGATCGCCTCGCAGGTGCCGCAACCGATACATTTCTCCATGTCGTTCTGATGGAAGCCGCGATAGCGGTCGGCCGCCTCGCGCCCGATCGGATTCGGGATCGAGACCGGCTCGTCGAAGACGCGTTTCCAGACCGTGAAGGGGGTGAGAACCTCGCGCAGGCCCATGGCTTACCTCTCGATCTCGGGGGGATAGGTGTGCAGCGAGACCATCAGCGCCGCCACGTCGGAGATGTTCGTTCCGGGGATCAGATGTTCCAAAAGTGCCATCGCATGGGTGTAGCTCGGCCCCCGGACATTGATCCGGCGCGGATAGCCCGAGCCGTCGGTGACCATGTAATAGCCATACTCGCCCCGCGAGCATTCGCCTTTGACATAGGTCTCCCCGCGCGGAATTTTCCAATGCAGAACGTTCGGCAACCGCGCCATCACCGGCCCGGTTTTCGGCATTTTCGCCAGAATCTGCCGAATCAGGCTGATCGAGGTGTCGATATCGCGCCGGCGCACCATCGCGCGGGAGAAGATGTCCGACCCGGTCTCGGTCGCGACCGAGAACTCGAGCTGGTCATAGACGAGATAGGGGCTGTCCTTGCGCACATCCTTCGCCACGCCGCCGGCGCGCGCATTCGGGCCGGTGACGCCGAATTGTTCGAAAAGTGCAGGGTCAATGTGACCCACACCCTGCGTGCGCAGCCGGAAGACGGAGTTCGTGAACATCACCTTGTCGACATCGGCGAGGTATTTCTCGGCGGTGCGCAGCACCTCTTCCATCCGCTCCTCGAAGCCCTCGGTCAGATGGCCGCGCACGCCGCCGGGCAGGATGAACATGTGATAGATTCGCGCGCCGGTCAGCTCCTCGAACCGGTCGAGCATCAGGTCGCGCACATAGGTCATCCACTGGCCGACGACGCCAAGGCCGAGGCTGCCCGAGATCGCGCCCAGAAACATCATGTAGCTGTTGAAGCGCCCCATCTCGAGGATCATCGTGCGCATCCATTGCGCCATTTCCGGCACTTCGATGCCCGCGAGTTCCTCGGTCGCGGCGGCGTAGCAATATTCGTTGAAGTCCGGCTCGGGCACGCAGACGCGGCAGACGATCGGGAAGACCTGGATGAAGGTGCGCCGCTCCATCAGCTTCTCGAAGCCGCGGTGCAGGTAGCCGACATGGGTCTTGCCCTCGACCACCTCGTCGCCGCAGACGGTGAGTTCGACCGACATGTTGCCGGTGATACCGGGGTGGTTCGGCCCCTGCCAGAGCTTCAGATATTTGCCGCTCTCGAGGTCGATCTCGAGCTTGCCGTCCGGGCCGGGCACCGGATACTGGCTGCGATCAGGCTCAAAGGAGATCATCTCAGCCCTCCGGATAAAGCTTTGATTTCATGTGGTCGCGCGGGTCGTGGGTGACACGGCCGGGGCGCTCGGCATAGGTCTGGCGCGAATAGGCGAGGCTGTCGAAATCGCGCCGGTAGGGCGGCAGATCGGTCCAGCCCTCGAGGATGAATTCCTCGTCCACGCGCGGCGAGCCCGGGAAGTCGATGCCGAACATCTCCTTCAGCTCGCGCTGATAGGTGGCGGCGGTGGGCCAGAGGTCGTGGATCGTGTCGCCCGTGGCCTCGTCGCGGTTGAGCATCACGCGCAGGCCAAGGGTGCGGTCCCCGGCCCGGTCGTTCATCAGATAGGTGAGCTGGAAGAGCCCCTCCTCGATCCAGTCGACCGCGGTGAGCAGCACGAGATGGGTGAAGCCGTGCTGATCGCGCAGCTCGAGGAGCAGGTTCCGCAGGTTCTCCCGCGGCACGGTGACAAAGGCCAGGTTCGCCCGCCGCGGCTCGAATTGCCCGAGCCGGTGGCGCTGTTTCAGTTGGGCGTGGAGGTCGCGCATGTCCATCCCCTCACCAGTTGTAATCCGGCATGTCCCAGTCCTTGATCACGGACTTCTGGGCCGCCTTGTAAGTGGCGAAATTCTCGGCGTAGAGGTTCGCCCCCTCCGCCTTGCCGGCACGGATCACCTTTTTCAGCTCCATGAAGCCGGCAAGCAGCGCCTCGGGCCGCGGCATGCAGCCGGCGATGTAAAGATCGACCGGCAGATAGGCGTCGAGCCGCTTGATCGTGTTGTAGCTGTCCCAATACATGCCGCCGTTGATCGTGCACGACCCGAGGCCGACAACGTATTTCGGCCCCTGCATCTGCTCATAGGCGCGGATCGCGCGCTTGAGCGTCTTCACGCTCAGGTAGCCGGAAATCATCAGGAGGTTCGCCTGCCGCGGGGTCGGGCGCCATTGCACGCCGTAGCGATAGGCGTCGAACCGCGGCGTCATCAGCGGGCGCATCTCGATCGCGCCACAGCCGGTGCCAAAGCCGAGGATCCAGAGCGAGTTCGAGCGCGCCCAGTTGTAGAAGTTCTCGACGATCTGGAAATAGGCCTTCGGATGCACCTTCGGCGCCGCCTCGCAGAAGTAGTCCTTCAGCGGGTCGATCGAGATCTCCTGCCCGTCCGGCGTGGTCACCGTGCGCGGGCGCAACTCCGCGCGCAGCGGCACGGTGCGCTCGGTGTTCTTCAGGAACTTTTCGTCCATGTCTTTCATCGGTCACACCATCAGGATCGCGAGGATGCCCACGGGCAGGCCCCATTTGAGGAAGAAGCGGATCGACTGCTCGACGCGGAAGCGCGGATGCACCACACCGACGAAGGCAGAGATCATGTAGATGCAGAACACTTTCACCGCGAATTCGAACCAGGAGGTCGCGCCGCCAAAGAAGAGGTTCATGTAGACCACCGATTTCGCCACCGGGAAGATCGCGCGGTTGGTCTGCAAAAGCGCGAGATAGGCGGAGTGGAATTCGGTCGGCGGGCCGATCGGGATCTCCTGCGGGGCGAGCACCACATCGAAGGGCGGGCGCATCATCGTGCCCACGAGCGCGAACATCGCGGCGAGCGTGGCGAGCGGGTTGGTGAAGAGCGTCCAGTGGAAGAGTCCGCCCTGCTGCGCCGCGACGATCGCGGTGAAGGAGAGCGTGTGGTATTGCACCGCGATCGAATAGACCGCGAGGGCGAGCGGCAGTTCGGCCGCCGTGGTCTGCGCCAGCCCGCGCGAGACGCCGATCGCGGAATGCGGATGGCCGCTTTCGCCCGCGCCGAGCGCCATGCCGAGCGTGCCGAAGAACACGAAGTAGAGCGCGAGCACGAGATCGCCGGCAAAGGAGAAGTTCTGCGCCCAGGTGCTGCCGTAGATCGTCGGCACGAAGAACAGCAGGCCGACACCGCCCGAAAGCCGGAACACCGGGCCGATGTAGAACATCACGCCATGGGTGATCTTCGAGCGCAGCGAGAAGTTCTTCACGAGGTCGATGTAATTCTGCCAGATCGGGATGCCGTGGCGCCCGCCGACGCGCGCCGCGATCTTCTGCACAAGCGCGGTCATCAGCATGCCGTAGTTCAGCACGAAGAAGAGCGTCAGCAGCGCATAGGGGATCTGGATCCAGTGAAACGCGCTCATGCCGCACCTCCGATCGCGATGAGCCAGACGGCGACGACGAACATCACGACCTGCATCGCATAGGTCTGTCCGTTGCCGCTGTAGAAGCGCCGCGCGAATTCACCGCCGGCATTGACGCCATCGGTGACGCCGCCCCAGAACCGGGTGACGAGCGGGGCCTCGAGGAAGCCCATCGCCTTGCGATAGGGCGCGAAGAAATTCCAGGCGTAATGCGTCGTCTCGGGGCGGTAGGGCCGCTCGGCCGAGAAGACGATGTTGAACTGCTTCACCTTCTGCGCGTCGTGGTTCTGCGCGATCAGGATCGCGAAGAGGCTCAGGAAGATGAAGATGATGATCACCATGATCGCCACCGGGTTCCAGGTGCCGTAATCCGAGGTGATGATCCGCCCGGTCCAGGTCAGCGGCTGATCGCCGAAGACGGTGTTGAGGTAGGTGTCGACGCGGCGCAGCACCATCCCCGGGATCACCGCGAAGGCGATCAGGAAGACGACGTAGATCGCCTGCGGCACGAGGATCCAGAAAGGCGCCTCCTTCACCACGCGATGCTCGTCCTTGAGCTGGCCGAGGAAGATCGTGTGAATGAGCCGGAAGAGGTAGAGGAAGCCCACCGGCCCGGCGAGGAACACGAGCACGAGCGGCAGCCGCATATCGGTGCCGAGGATCGCGTTGTAGAAGATCCAGCGCCCGCCGAAGCCCGAAAGCGGCGGCACGCCCGACATCGCCACGATCCCGATCAGCACCGAGAAGAAGCTGAAGGGCATGAGGGTAATCAGACCGCCCATCTTGTACATCAGCTTCGTATGGGTGCGCTTGTAGACGCCGCCGACGGCGAGGAAGAGCATCGACTTGTAGACGTAGTGGTTGATGACGAAGCTCATCGCGAGCAGCCAGCCAAGGTGGTTCATCAGCGCGAGGCCGAAGAGCGCATAGCCCATCTGGCTGATCGAGCTATAGGCGAGAAGCCGCTTCGCATCCTCCTGGAAGATCGCGAGCACCGCGCCGAGGAAGGCGGAGATCGCGCCGATCCAGACGAGCGCCTTGGTCAGGTCGACCCCGTAAAGGCTCACCCGGCCCATCGTCATCAAAAGCAGGATGATGCCGAAAAGCCCGGCCTTGAGCAGGATGCCCGAAACCATCGGCGAGACGTCGGTCTCCGCCTCGGCGTGCGCGCCGGGCAGCCAGATATGCAGCCCCATCGCGGCGGTCTTCGTCATGAAGCCGATGGCGAGCAGGATGAAGACCCAAGGCGCGATCGCGGCGGGGGTGAGCCCCAGCGCGGCGAGCGGCAAGGGCCCTGCCCCGCCCGCGGCCAGCGCAAATCCCGCGAGGATCGCGAAGGCCCCGCCGAGCGAGAAGATCATGTAGCTCAGCGCATGCGGCTCCGACTCCCGGCCCCGCAGGATCAGGAAATAGGAGCCAAGCGTCATCACCTCCCAGGCGGCGAAGAACTCGAAGGAGGTCTGCGCGTCAAGGAGCAGCGCCAGCCCCGCATACATCGCCATCGCCGGCGGGTAGAAGCCGAGGCGGCGCCCCTTTTCGGAATAGGAGGCAAGCAGGATCACCGCGCCGCCGAGGATCATCACCAGCACGAAGATCACCCGCAGCGGGTCATAGACCGGCAGCCGCATCAGGAACCAGCCGACCAGCGCGACGATCGCGACGGTGTTCTTGATCCGCACGTCGAGCGGCTCGAGCGCGAGGAAGCCGAGCGCCACGAGCATCGGCAGCGTGGCGAGCAGGTTCGGCAGGCCCGTGACCGCGGCCCAGAGGAAGCCGAGCGCCCAGCCCGCGACGAGCGCGACAAGCGTCAGCCCGCAATCGACGCGCGCGGGGGCGAGCGCCGCGGTGGTCTCGCGCTTGATCGCATAGCCGAACCAGCGGAAGAGATAGGCGGCCTCGACCAGCGTCGCGAGCAGGATCAGCGCCAGCACCGGCAGCCGGCCCGCGGCGACGAGCGCCTGCGCGAGATCCCATTTCGCGTAGAACCCCGGGAAGGGCGGCAGGCCGACGAGCATCGCGACGAAGCTCGCGAAGGCGAAGACCAGCGCCGGGCGGGCGCGGATCGCGGCCCAGTCGGTCAGCTCGCGCCCCGTCACCATCGCCGACATCCAGAAGAGGCCGGCCTTCGCCACCGCATGGCTCAGGATCAGCCCGCCCGCCACCGGCAGATAGGCGGCGCCGAGCGCGTCCTGCTGACCGATCACCGCGAGGATCAGGCCGATCTGGCCCACCGAGGAATAGCCGAGCAGCCGGCGGTCCTGCGTCTGGCGCAGGCCAACGACGTTCGAGCCGACGAAGCTCAGAAGGCCGATGCCCGTGACCAGCGGCAGCCAGCCCGGCCCGATCGCCGCGACGAGCTTGTCGGCGGCGAAGAGCGCGGCGGTGCCCGAGGCCGCGGAGAAGAGCGCGGAGAACCCGGGATGGGCGGTGGTGTAGATGTCGAGCGCCCAGCCATTCGCCGGGAAGGGCTTCAGCTCGAGCACCAGCGCGATCAGCACGAGGAAAAGCGCAAGGCCGAGGCCCGAGAGCGCGAGCGGCGTCGCCGGGATTTCGTCGATATTGAGCGAGCCGGTGGCGTGATAGGTGAAGATGATGCCGATCAGCAGCAGGATCGAGACGATCTGGCTCACCATCAGGTATTTGAACCCGGCCGCGGCGGCGCGCGCATCGTCGGAGAGCAGCACGAGGCCGCCGGTCGCGATCGAAATGAGCTCGATGAAGACGAAGAGGTTGAAGACGTCGCGCGTCATCACCAGGCCCGAAAGCGCCAGCGCAAGCACCAGCACCACCGCCATCGCGGCGCGGCCGAGCCGCAGCAGCGGCGCGCGCAGCGAGAGCGCGGAGAGCAGCGCGACGGTGAGGATGGTGGTGATCGTGGCCGCCTCGGGCAGGCCGAGGCGCAGGTTGATCGCGAAGGGCGGCGGCGCGCCGGCGGTCGTCATCTCGACCGGGGCGGCACCGCGGGCGAGCACGACGAGCCAGCCCGCCGCGATCGCCGCCATCAGGCCGAGCACCGCAAGGGTGATCGCGAAGGCGATGTCGCGATGGCCGGGTTTCACCAGGCCAAGCGCGAAGGCCGCGCCGAGGCCGAGGGCAAGGATGAGGAGCGGGCTTACCATTTCAGCTCCGTGAAGTTGGAGATGTCGAGGCTGCCGCGGGCGCGGAACAGCCGGTAGGCATAGGCGAGCATCAAGGCCGTGGTGCCGAGCCCGATCACGATCGCGGTCAGCACCAGCGCCTGCGGCACCGGGTCGATGATCCGCGCCGCGGCCTCGGCCACGGGGACGGCGCCATCGAGGATCGGCGCGCTGCGCCCGGGCATGTAGCCCACCGCCACCAGCACCGTGTTCACCCCGGTGTCGGCGATGGTGAAGCCGACGATCATGCGCAGCATGTCGCGGTTGGTGAGCGCCGCATAAAGCCCCATCAGGATCAGCACGAAGCCGAGGGTGAGAGCGATCTGCACCATCACGCGTCCTCCGTTTCTTCGAGGCTTTCGAGGATCGAGGAGAATTCCGCCCCGACCTTGAGCCCGATCAGCACCGAAATGAGCGGGATCGCCCCCGCCGAGAGCATCGCGCCGAAGCGGCCGAGCGGCAGGAAGCCGTTGTCGAGGAAGCCCCCGGCGAAGGCCATGCCGGCGAGCCCGATCAGCACGTAAAGCAGGCCCGAGACGCTTTCGATCCACGCGATCAGCCCGTGGCCGAAGCGCCGCGCCGGATCGGCGAGCAGCAGGAGCAGCACGCCCGAGGCGAGGATCGCGCCGCCCTGGAAGCCGCCGCCCGGGCTCAGATGCCCGTTCGCGAGCACATAGGCGCCCAGAAGCGCGATGAGCGGGATCAGCATCCGCGTGCCGGTGGTGAGCAGCTCGCCCGAGGGCAGGAAGCCCGAGCCCGAGGCGCCCTTCGGCGCCTTCGACTGCGCCAGAACCAGCCCGACGATCGCCGCGGTGAGGAAGAGCACGGTGACCTCGCCCAGCGTGTCGAGGCCGCGCCAGGTGATGATGATCGCGGTGACGACGTTCTGCGCGCCGATGTCCTGCGCGACGTTTTGCGCGTAGTAATCGGCGGTGCGGTTGAGCGCCGGATCGGGCGCATAGCCCGCGGCGAGGGTCAGAAAGGCGACGCCCAGCAGCGCGAGTAGCCCCGCAATGAGCCAGTTTCGTGTCATTTTCCGCCCTCCCGCCGGATCCGGCCCATGACGAAGAAGAACAGGAAGGTGGTGAGACCGGAGCCGATCGCCGCCTCGGTCATCGCCACGTCGGGCGCGGCGAGCAGCACGAAGAGCACCGAGGCGCAGAGGCTGACGAGACCGGCGGCGAGCACCGCGGTGGTGCGCGAGGCGGTGGCGATGGCGGTGCCGGCGGCGCCGATCATCGCGGCCGCCATCAGGGCGGCAAGGGCGAGCGTGAGCGTCATGCGAGATCCTCCGCGTCGTCACTCAGCGCATCGGCCCGCGTCGCCGCCACCGGCTTCACGCCCGAGCGATGCGCCGCGCGGGCCAGCACCTGCGAGGACAAGGGGTTGGTGAACAAGAGAAAAAGCGCGATCAGGAGGAGCTTGATCCCCCAGCCGGGCATCAGGATCGCGCCGCCGCCGAGCGTCAGGATCGTGCCGAGCGTCGTCGCCTTGGTGCCGGCCTGGATCCGGGTATAGGTGTCGGGCATCCGCCACAGGCCAAGCCCGCCGAGCGCGAGGAACACGGTGCCGAGCGTCATCACCACGATGCCGAGGAAGAGGCCCATCATTCGCCCCCCTCGAGATAGCGCGCGGCGACGATGACGCCTAGGAAGGACAAGAGCGCATAGACCAGCGCCACGTCGAGATAGATCGCCCGCCCGGTGACGAGCGCGACCATCACCAACCCGCTGATCGAGACGATGGTGAGCCCGTCGAAGGCCACCACGCGATCGACCGAGGCCGGTCCGACGAGGAACCGCGCGAGCGCGAGCAGGAAGGCCAGCGCGGCGACCGCGCCGGGGATGAGGAGCGCCTCAGCCATACATCACCTCCAGATATTTCTCGAAACCGGCGACGATCGACTGCGTCGCGGCCTCGGGGTCGGTGGTTTCCGCCACCACCCAATGGACGTAGAGCCACTCGCCGGCGATCTCGACGGTGAGCGTGCCGGGGGTGAGCGTGATCGAATTCGCAAGCAGGAGCCGCGCGACGGGGTCGGTGAGCCGGGTGCGGACCTTGACGAAGGCGGGCTTCACCGGCAGCGCCGGGTTCAGCACCAGCCCCGCCATGCGCAGATTGGCGACCACCAGCTCGCGGAAGAAGACGCCGAGATAGCCGAGCGTCGCCAGCGCCGCGGCGGGGGTGAAGCGATATCCCGACAGGAAGGACAGGCTGGTGCCGAGGAAGGCGGTGATCAGCCCGGCGACGAGCGCGCCGATCAGCACGGTATCGGGGGCGAGCGTGCCGTTGAGCAGCAGCCAGAAGATGAACATCGTGGCGAAGAGTTTTGCCGGTGCGAGCGTGTCGCTCATGGGGGCCTCCGCTTGTTGCAGGCAGGTGCCGGCCATGACTTTCCCGGCCGCAGAACCGGTCGGGCTGCGGAATGCAGGGAAATCAGGGAAGGCGAGTCCAGTCTTGTCCGCCAATAAGCATACATTCAGCTTTGCTTATTTGACCTCGGACAAATCCCTCCGGTTTCGCGGATATTTTTCTGCGCGGCAGCACATGGGCGGAACGGGGGCAAAAGCGCGCCGGCGCGCGGGGAGACAACCGCCCCCCGCGCGCCGGCGATTTCGGTCCCGCGTCAGGAAGCGGCGCGCATCGGCTCCGCCTCGGATGCCGCGCCCCCGCTCAGGGTGAAGACCGAACTGGCCGATTGCAGCGCCCGCGCCTCGCTCAGAAGGGCCTGAACCGCCGCGGAATTCTCCTCGAACATCGCGGCATTCTGCTGCGTCACCCGGTCGAGCTGATTGATCGCGGTGGTCACTTCGGCAATCCCCGAGGACTGCTCCTGCGCCGAGACCTCGATCCCCTTCACCAGCGCGTCGAGCTCGGTGATCAGCGTCTCGATCTCCTGCAGCGCGGTATCCGAGCGCGCCGCGAGCGCAACGCCCGATTTCACCTGTTTCTCCGACGTGCCGATCAGCTCGGCGATGTCGCGCGCCGCCTCCGAAGAGCGCTGCGCCAGCGCGCGCACCTCCGAGGCCACGACCGCGAAGCCGCGCCCGCTTTCGCCCGCCCGCGCCGCCTCGACCCCCGCGTTCAGCGCGAGCAGATTGGTCTGGAAGGCGATCTCCTCGATCACCCCGGTGATCTTCGAGATCTTCTGCGAACTGTCCTCGATCTGATGCATCGCCTGCACCGTGTCGCGCACGATCGCACGCCCCGAACCGGTGGTTTCCAGCGTGCGCCCGACCGCGACCGCCGCATCGCGCGCCCGCTCGCTCGAGCCGCCGACGGAACTCGACATCTGGTTCATCGCCGCGGCCGTTTCCTCGAGCGAGGCGGCCTGGGTCTCCGTCCGCCGGCCGAGCTCGTCGGAGGCCGAGTTGAGCTGTCCGGTCTCCGCCTCGATCAGCCGTGCGCTCTCCACGATCGAGCCGGCGAGCAGCATGAATTTCTCCATCGCCGCGTTGAAATCCTGGCGCAGCTTTTCATAGGCCGGCGGGAAGGTCTGGCCGATGCGCACCGTCAGATCGCCCTCCGACATCGCCGCGAGGCTGTTGGCGAGGGCGTCCACCACCCCCTCCTGCTCGCGCATCTGGGCGGCGCGCTCCGCCTCCGCCTGGGCGCGCTGCGCCTCGCGTTCACGCGCGAGCGCCGCCTCCTGACGCAGTTTTTCCTGCTCCGCCTCGGCCTCCCGGGCCGCCTGCTCACGCTCGAGCGCCTCCGCCGCCGCCCGCGCCCGCGCAAGCTCCGCGTCATGCTCCGCGCGCGCCGCCTCGAGCTGGTGCTTCTCGATCAGGGACAGGCGGAACTGTTCCACCGCGCGCGCCATCTCGCCGATCTCGTTGCGCGCGCGGGCAAAGGGCACGTCGCTTTCGGTATCGCCCGCCGACATCGCCGCCATCCGCGCACCGATCGCCGCGATCGGTCGCGTCACCGAGCGCGCGAGCAGCGTCGAGAGCCCGACGAGCGCGATCGAGCTGATGCCCAGCATCGCGAGGCTCATCAGCCGCAGTTTGCTCAGCGCCGCGTCGATGTCGGAGACATAGGAGCCGGTGCCGACGATCCAGCCCCAGGGCGCATATTCGCGCACGAAGCTGATCTTGCGCTCCGGCGTCTCGCTCTCGGGTTTCTTGAAGTAGTAGATCAGCGAGCCGCCGCCCGATTTCACCACGATGTCGCGCATCTCGGTGAAGATCGGCGTGCCATGGGCATCGGTATAGCCGGCCTGGCTCTTGCCGATCCAGGAGGGCATCGTCGGATGCACCTGCATCACCAGGTTGCGGTCGAAGACGAAGAAATAGCCGTCCCCGCCATAGCGCAGCTCGGTCAGGCGCAGACGCGCCTGCGCCTGCGCCTCGGGCAGCGCGATCTTGCCGGCGGCCACCTCCTCCTGCAGCTCGGCGAGCATGCTGATCGCGGTGTCGGTCACATCGCTCAGATGCCTTTCGCGCATGTCATAGGCGTTTTCGACCGCCAGATGCAGCATCACCTCCGACAGCACGGCCAGCGCCAGCGCCGAAATCAGAACGATCGCGTAGATGCGCGCATGGATGCGCGACAGAAAAGCCAGCATGGAAACCTCCGTCCAGTGCTTCCTTGCTCGCACGATGCCCTTAAATATTCGTTTCTGAATGAGGGAATGCATCGAATCGGTCGCGCCGCCCCCCGCGGCGAAAGCGCGCAACCGGTTCAGCGCAGCCCCAGTTCGTAGCCGCGCGCGATCGCCTCGGGGATCGTCTGCGCGCCGAGCTTGCGGCGCAGATTGGTCATGTGCAGGTCCACCGTCGGCAGCGAGACGCCAAGCAGATGCGCGATCCGGTCGCGGCGCTGACCGCGCGCGAGCAGCTGGAACACCTGCATCTCGCGCGGCGAAAGCTGCGGCGGCACCTCGGCGCGGGTGGGCAGCCCGGGCTCGGCGACGCGCGGGCGCGCGATCACCACCGCATGGCCGCGCCGCACACTGCTCGGGAAGATGCTGAGCTGCACCGGCGGGGTCGAGACCGCGCCATGCGCCGCATCGACGAAGACGATATCGGCGATCGGCGCGCGCGACCGGGTGGCGCGGCGCAGCGCGCCCTGAAAACGCCGCCCCACCTCCCCGCGCAGCGCGCAGCGCCCGGCGCGATAGTGAAACACCGGATGGCTGCGCAGCAGCCACTCGCCCCCGGCATCGAGCGAGATCACCCGCGCCTCGGCATCGAGATGCAGCATCGCGCGCTCGGGCGGGGCGGTCAGCGCGAGGCCACGCAGCGCGCCGATCTCGCTGCGCAGCACGAGGCAGCGGCGCAGATGCGGCGCGAGCCGGGAAAGCCGCGCCATCACCGCCGCATCGAAATCGCCCATCCCGCGCGAGCGATGCAGCCCGATCGTGCCGGTGCCCCAGACGGTGTCGAAGCTCGCCCCGGCGACCCAATAGGTATCGGAGCCCTCCTTGCGCACATGCTCGTTGTAGAAGGTGCTGCCGAGGAACCGCTCCATCCCGACCACGTCGGTCGCCCGGCCGAAGCGGTTGATCACCCCGGGGCGATGGCTCGCCGCGATCAGCGGGTCGCTTTCGGCGCCATGCTCGGCGTAGAAGCGCAGCGCCCCCGCGTCCCAATGGCCGGAATGGGCGTCGACGCTGAAACGCGCCCCGGGATCCTGCCAGAGCATCCAGCACGAGCGCGCGCCGGTGATCGCGGCGAGATCGTTGGGCAGCTCGGCGAAGGAGCCGGGATCGAGCACCGCCTCGTAGATCCGATGAATATAGGTGTCGTCATCCATCCGTCCGGATCACCCATCCAGACCGGCCGCAACCGGAAATCCCTTTCGATCGGGCCGGGGCCCTGCCCTCTTGCCGGCCGGAACCGACGTCGTACCCGCAAGTCTAGGGCGCCCCCCTGTCACGGGACAACTTTGCAAGCCCCTGTTTCCGTTGCGTCATCCCGGCTTCGCCCAAAAATGCGTCATCCCGGTCGCGCCCCCGGGAGGCCCGGCCCTCCTGTCCGATCCCCCGGCGACGCACAACCTATGAGTTCTCATAGGTTGTCCGCCCCGCTTACGGCCGCTCAAATGCGCGTGATCCCCGCGTGGCGAAACCGCGACGCGGACCGCGGATCATTTGCGGATCATAGAAAATTCAGGGGTTTAGATATGAACAAGACGCTTCTTCTGGCCAGCGCGGCTGCCTGTATGGCGCTGGCCGGCTGTCTCGGCGGCGGCGATGGCGGCTCCGGCGCGCAGGCCACCGAAACCTACGACCGCATCGAGGCCGGAATCGACGACGGCTCGATCACCACCGTCTCGGACATGCCCACCGGTCAGGCGTCGATGTCGGGTCATATCGGCGTCGCCGATGTCGGCGAGGACGGCGATCTGACCGCGATCGGCGCGCTTGCGCTCGATGTCGATTTCGATGGCGGCACGGTGACCGGCTCGGCCAGCGATTTCGGCCTCTACAATTCGGACAGCGGGAACAAGACCGAAAATATCACCGGCACGCTCGACGTCGCCGGCACGCTCAGCGGCAGCACGATGACCGCCGACGCCAGCGGTGAGCTTTCGGATGGCGAGACCCCCTCGGATGTCGCCCTGACGATGACCGGCGACTTCTATGACGACGGTGGCGATCTGCTGGTCTACGGCGACGTGAGCGGCACCATCGCCGACGCCGCGGACGGCGGCGACAGCCAGACCGTCGAAGGCGGCTTCTACGCCTACGAAGACTGAGGGCACGCCCTCCCCGACCCCGCCGGCGGCGCCCCCGCCCCGGCGGGGTCTTTCCCGGTTCCGGACTGACCATGCCCGCCTTTCCCGCCCTGCACCCCCGGCTGCGGCGCTTCGCGCTGATCCTCGCCCTCGGCCTCGCCGCCGCGCTGCCCGCCCGGGCGGAGACGGTGCTCGGCCTCGAGGACTGGCTCGCGCGCGCCGCGCAGGCCCAGAGCGCCGGGCGCGACCGCGAGGCGCTCGCGATCCTCGGCGCGGTGGTGGCGGAGCGGCCCGGCTACGCCCCGGCCGAGGCCGCGCTGACCGCTGCGCTCGACCGGATCGGCCCGCCCGCCCGCGCCGAGGCGGTGCTGCGCGGCGCCCTCGCGCGCGATCCGAAGCATCGCAAGGCCTGGCTCGCGGCGCTCACCGCGCTCGACCGCGCGCATCCCTGGCGGGTCTCGGGCAGCTTCGCGCTGCTGCCGACCACCAACCTCGGCCATACCTCCTCCGAGCGCTATCTGGTGACCGATTTCGGCACCTTCCTGATCGACGACGGCGGCGAGGAGAAACCGGGCCTCGGCGCGAGCTTCGGGCTCAGCGCCGATCGCGTCTTCGCCCTCGCCCCCGGCCAGCGGCTGCATGCGACCTTTTCGCTCACCGGCGCCTGGTTCGAGGCCGCGCGGCAGCGCTACGCCGAGCCGGGGATCGCGCTGCGCTACGAGAATCTCACCGGCCCCGGGCTCTGGCAGATCGAGACCTACCTGCGCCAGCGCGCCTATGACGGCGCCCCGGGCGATGTGACCTCGGACCAGCGCACCGCGGGGATCTCGGCGGCGCGGCTGATCCCGCTCGGGCGCGGCACGCTCACCCTGCGCGCGCGTTCCGAATATCGCAGCTTCCGCGAGAAACCCTATTACGACGGGCCCTATCGCGCGCTCGGCCTCTCCGGCAGCCAGAGCTTCGGCGCGACGCGGCTGAGCTACGGGATCACGCTCGACCGGATGCGCACGCGCAAGGATTACCACCGCAACCGCGGCGTCGCGCTCGACATCGGCCTCACCCGCGATTTCAGCCCGCGGCTGACCGCCGGGGTCAGCCTCTTCGCCGACTGGCACCGCTATGACGCGACTTTCCCGATGCTCGGCCGGCCGCGCTCCGACCACAGCTTCGGTCTCGGGCTGAACCTGCGCCTGCCCGGGGTGCAGCTGATGGGGGCGAGCCCGCAGATCGGCTGCACCGCGCGGCGCAACATCTCGAATGTCGCGCTTTATTCCTGGGATGCGGTCGATTGCACGCTGGGCTGGCAGCGGCGGTTCTAGGCGCGGCCCGGCCCCGGTCGCGCGCCACAATCACGGCCCGAAGCTCTTCGCCATATAGCTCACCACCGCGTCGAATTCCGCCTTGCGCGCCGCGGGATAGCCGATTTCGAAAACGCGGATCAGCCCGGTCTCGTCCTCGGTCACGCGGCGATAATAGATCTCCTCTCCGCGCAGGCCCGAAAGCACGTACCAGCCCCGCCCCGCGGCGCGATAGCTTGCCCCGCCATGCTCCTCCGCGTCGCGCGCGCTCTGCTGCGCCGGGCTCAGCCCCTCGGCATTGTATTGCGCAAAAACGTAAAACCATGCCTGCCCGTCGACCGAGCTGAAGCGCCGCCCGTCGCCGCTGTCGGGCGCCGGATCGGGCCGGAAATAGCCCGTGGGATAGGAAATCACCGTGCCATATCGCGCATTGCGGTAAAGCCCGTAGCCGCCCTCGCCGGGCAGGAAACTGTCGGGATCGGCGGCACGCGCTTCCCCGGGCAGCGGATCGGCCAAGCCCGGCACGCAGGGCGCGAGCCACGCCGCCCCGGCCAGCAGAGCGGCCACGAGACGAAGGCGCGTCATCCGATCTCCTCCCGCCGGGCAAGCACCTGCAAAAGCGCCTCGGGCCCGGGCCGGAGTGCATCGGTTTCGATCACCAGCCGCCGGTGCCCCTCGAGTTCGAGCGCGAGCCCGCGGCGTGGCCGGGCGAGCATGATCGCCCCGGCCGCGGTCGGATGTGCCCCGGCAAGCAGCGGCGCAAGCGCGCGCATCCAGCGCGGCAGGTCGCGGCTCCAGGGCTGCACCGCCGCGATCGCGCCCCAGGGCAGCTCGATCCGGGCGAAACCGCGGCGCAGCTCGATCCCCTCGGCGCCCGGGGTGAGGCCGAAGCTCTCCGACCACCAGCCGATTGCGAGGAAGATCAGCCCCGCCGCCGCCATCGGCCAGAGCAGCCAGGCCGAGGGATTCAGCCGCTCCGCCTCCGCGCCCGCCCAGAGCGGCAGCGCGAAGAAGAGCGCGGACCAGAGAATGCCCAGCCAGTCGGGCCCGATCACCGCCGGCCCCGCCGCGTAATGCAGCGGCGCGACGTGGCGCGGGAAGCTGAGCGCATAGGCGGCGACGGCGAGCGCCAGAAGCCCCGCGGCGGGCCAGAGGCCGAACCGCCCCGCCACCAGCGCGGCGGCGACCACCAGCGCAAGCACAAAGGCCCTGCGCAGCGCCCCGCGCAGGCCATCATAGGAGAAACAACGTCTCATGCCTCCTCCTGTCCTCCCCCGTTAGCACCTCGCCGCGGCCTTGTCCTTGAACTGGATCAATCCTTCGTGAGCGGCGCCGCGCTAGGCTGGAGGGGTGGAATCCGGGGAGGAGGCCGCAATGTTTCTTGCACCGCAACCGCAGGCCGGGGCGCGGGCGCGCCTTGCGCCACATCTCGCGCGGCTCGGCCTTGCGCTGCTCGCCGCCCTCGCGCTCTGGCTTTGCGCGCCCCGCCCGGCCGCGGCACAGGCGCAGGAATATGAGCTGCGCGACGTCACTTTCCACGTGCCCGCGGGCTGGGCGCTCACCCGCTCCGCCCGCGATCAGGAATATGATTTCACCAGCCCCGACGGGCGGTTCCAGCTCTGGGCGCGCTGGTGGCTGCAGGACGAACCGCTGCTCGGCTATGACGATGTGGTCGCGCATCGCCCCCGCACGCTTGCCGGGCAGGAGGCGCTCGAGGTGATGACCGAGGGGCCGGCGGAGCGCTTTCTCGAGGTGCTCTTCCCGCGCAAGGACGCCGAGGGCGAGCAGTTCCTGTTCCAGCTGATCGCCCCGCCCTCGGTGCCCCGCGCCGAACAAAGCGCGCTGTTCGAAGAGCTGCTCGCCGGGCTCACCGTTTCCGGCCTGCCCGCGCTCGCCGCCCCCGCCCCCGTGCCTGCGCCGGTGCCCGCCCCCGTGCCCGCGCCGCAGCCCGCAGTGCCGGTGCCGCAGCCGCCCGGCAGCTCCGGCGCGCGGACCGTGCCGCAGCCGCCGGTGCAGGGCGCCGCCGCGCAGCCCTCCCCCGCCGCCGATCGTTTCACCGATGCCAGCGGCGCCTTCTCGCTGCCGCAGCCCGCGGGCTGGACGAGCTTTGCGACCGAGGCGCCGGGCCTGCGCGAGGTGGTGCTGATGGCGCCCGGGCGCGACGCGCTGGTGCTGGCCGCCGCCGCCGCGCCCGAGGGCGGGCGCCCCGCGGCGCAGGTGCTCGACGATTTCCTCGGCCTGCTCTATCGCGACGCGCTGATCGTGAAGTCGATCGAGGACGAGAACTGGCCGGTGATCGCGGGGCAGAACGTCCATGCGATCGAGACCATCGCCAAGGTCTATGCGATCAACAGCCAGGCGCTGCCCTATCCGCGCGGCCGGGTCTGGCTCTACCGCGTGCCCGACGCGCCGCGCCCCTTCCTGATCGTCACCATCCGCCCGCCCGAGGCCGATGTCGCCCTCACCGCGACGCTGAACGCGATCGCGCTTGGCTTTCGGCTCGATCCGGGCGCCCTCGCCCCGCCCGCCGATCCGCCGCGGACCTTGGCGGGCACCGCGGCCACGGCGCAGGCGCCGCTGCCCGCCGCGGACGGGGTGATCTTCGACGGCCGCACGCTCGCCGGGCTCGAGCCTTTCGCGATGCACGGCGTCGATCCCGCGACGGCGGCGCGCCTCGGCCCCGAGGGCTGGCGCGTTGCGATCCCCGACGACATGGGCTGGGCGAAGCTCGGCTTCAAGGCGGTGGCGAAACCGATCCTCCCGCCCGGGCCCGAGGCGGTGCGCCAGATCGCGCTCGACATCGACGCGGAGGCGACCACCGGGCTCAGCCTCGCGCTGGTGCCGCCCGCGCGGATCGGCGAAGACCCCTGGGACGCGCATGCGCTGCGGGTGCAGTTCATCGCCGAGGACGAGGGGCTCGGCCGGGTGCAGGTCGATGTGAATGGCCGCGCCGAGCATTACGAGAAGCGCTTCCGCTGGCCCGCGGGGGCGGCGCGCCTCGTCGTCACGCTGCGCCCCGACCGGATCGTCGAGATCCGTGACGGCGCCGGCAACGAGATCGCGCAGGTCGCGCATCGCGCCGCGCTGCCGCGCGAGGCGCTGGTGCCCGTCGTCTATCTGCAGGTGGCACGCAAGAACCGCGCGACGCAGCTCATGCTGCGCCGGGTCGAGACGCGGGAGATGCCCTTCACCCCCGACCCCGCCTTCGACGCGCTGACGGAAGCGCCCGGCGCGCAGGTGCTTTTCGACGGCACCGGGCTTGGCGGACTCTGGGAGCCGAACGAGCGGCGCGAGGGGCAATATGCCCGCGTCAGCCGGTTCGAGGATGGCGCGCTGCGTCTTTCCTGGCGCGAGGACAGGGGGATCTGGGCCGGGATCGGCGCGCCCGAGGCGGTGATCTGGCTCGACGGGCTGCGGGGGATGGGCGAGGCGGAGCTGAGCTTCGACTTCGACCCGGAGGCGACCGGCGACATCGACATCGGGATCACCCCGCCCTGGACCTACACCGGCAATCTGACCGGGGGAAACAGCTACATGCTGCGCTTCACCCGCGCCGAGGACGGCAGTTTCACCGCGCTGAGCGCGCTGCGCGGCCAAGAGGACAAGGGCCTCACCGTCACCGGGCTGAAGGCGGTGCCGGCGCATCTCGCGCTGATCCTGCGGCCCGGACGTGTCAGCGTCGCGGCCGAGGGCATCCCCGACACCGCGCTCGGCTGGCCGATGCTGCACGAGGGCGTCGGGCTGCGCCTCGCCGTCGACGCGATCGCCGATCGCGAGGGCAAGGGCGCGATGGCGCTGCGCGGGATCACGCGCAGCCTGCGCCCGGGGCGCGCGCGCGCGCCGGAAGGCCCCGCGCCGGGGGTGGCGCCGCTGCCGGTGACGACCTTCTTCACGCCGCCGATGGGCCCGGGCTGGGAGGGGATCTCCGCCGGTCGCGCCGAATTCGCGGCGCTCGCGCAGGCCACCGCCGCCGGGCTGCGCCTGACCCGCCGCGATCCGGTGCCCGACTGGAACCGCATCGCGGTGCTTTCGCGCAACCCCGCCGTCGCGCTCGATTATCGCATCGAAACAACGCCCTACGCGCTCGACCTGCAGGTGAAACCGGCCCCGGACCTCGGCCTGCGCCTCTATCTTTCGAAGGATCCGGAAAGCTACGAGGACCATTCGACCGATGTCATCAGCCTGCGCGTGCTGCGCGAGGGGCCGCAGGCCGGCGATCTCGAGCTGCAGCTCCACACCGCGCATTACAGCTATTTCCACTGGCGCCGGGTGCTGCCCGCGGCCTGGTGGCAGACGGAGTGGGACGGCCATGTCGGGCTGCGCTTCGTCGAGGGCCGGATCGAGCTCTGGATCGCCGGGCGACCGGTGATCACGGGCGAGACCGACTCGAGCCGGCGCGGCTTCACGCTTTTCCCGACGCTGGTGCCGGGCGGGCCGGCGAAGACCGATCCGGGCAATGTCACGCTGGTCTCGCTCACCGGTGGCTGGATCACCCCCCCCGGGATGGACGCCGGCGCGCGGATGCGGCTTTCCGACGATGCCGCCTTCGACCCCGCGGCCTTCGCCGATCTGATGGCCGCCGATGTTCAGGAGAAGACGCCATGACCCGCCTCGCCCCCCTGCCCCTGCTGCTCGCCGCGCTGGCGCTGCCCGGCCTCGCGCCGGCCGAGGAGGCGCTGCCCGCGGGCCGCGACGCGCATGACAGCCACGCGATCGAGCGCTGGATCGGGCTGCCGCATGACCGCCAGCTTCTGGTCTTGCAAAGCCTCGGTGTCGCGGTGCCGCAGGAGTATTTCAACTGCGTCTGCCGCGCCGCCGGCTATGGCAGCCCGGGCACCGCGCAATATTACCACCCCGACACGATCGGCGAGTATGACAAGCGCTATTCCTGCCAGCACCCGGGCCCGCCCTGCATCGTCTCGGGCTATGGCTGCACCCGCCACGACCTGCCGACCGATCCGAAGATCTTCGAGAGCTGCGCCGCGCAGACCGGGCTCGCCGGGGGCAATCCGCTCGACAATATCCTCGACGCGCTCGCCCATCGCGACACGCGCGCGGCGCTCACCGGCAATCCGGTGGTGATGGTGGCCGATCCGCTCGGCCGACCGCCGCCCGATTGCGCGAAGGCCCGCGCCGAGGCCGGGGTCGCCCCGCGCGTGGAGGCGACGACGGCGAGCAGCCGCGAGGTGCCGCCCGACCGGATGATCTGGGCGCTCTCGCCCGAGTTGCAGCTCAAGCTCGCCACGATGGGCTTCGACCCCGATCAGCAGCGCCGCGTCGAGGAGGCGATCGGCGCCGCGCTTTCCTCCAGCGTCGAGATCCTGAACACCGCCGACGAGAAGGATCTGCGCATCGACTTCGACGGCTTCGAGATCGGCATCACCCGCGACCCCGACGGCCGCGTGCATGCCACCGAGATCACCGTGAAACCGGACGAGGGCGCGCTCGGGCGCGAGGTCTCGGTCAGCTTCGGCCTCGACGATCCGGCCAATCCCGGGGTCAAGGATCTGCGCATCACCGGGGCGAAGTTCGGCTTTTCCTACGAGGGCGACGCGGGCGAGCTGAAATACGGCATCGAGGTGAACCGCGACGCCACCGCGCGCGACTATTACGACGGCGAATGGCGCGCGGAATCGGAATACCGGCTGGTGCGCGCCTTCGAGAACCTGCTCGCCAAGTTCGACTTCTACGCGGGCGGCGCGGGGAACCTCGCCGAGGTGAACATCGGCGGCCGCAAGATCTCGATCGGGCCGGAATATTCGTGGAAGATCAAGGAGCGCTACTCGGACTGGCTGTTTTCCGACATGAACGAGGCGCTCGACGACATGCTCGCGACGCAGAAGGACTGGGAGGACAGCCGGCACGATTACATCGACCGCGAGGCGGCGCGTTTCGGCATCGACGCGCGCTGTTTCGCCGCCGGCGAGACGATCGGCCTCGTGCATGACGCCTATGAAAAGGCGAAGGCCAGCGATCCGACGGTCGAGGCCCCGTTCCGCACGATCACCGAGAAGATCGCCGAGCGCCAGCGCATCGCCGAGGAAGCCGCGCGCAACCCGAAGCCCGCGCCCGCGCCGAAACCCGAACCGGTGCCGCTGCCGCCGACTGGCCTTTGGGAGCCGACGATGCTGCGCTGAGCGCGCATCGCCGGGACCGATCAGAGCATCAGCGCATCGCCGATCTCAGCCACACTACCGCTGACCACGATGGCGAAATCGCTGACGCCGTCGCCATCGGTATCGCCCTGCAATACACCGCCACCATAGCGGAGTTCGCCCGCGCGATGGCTGAAAGCCGCACCCGCGATCCAGGTCCATCCCTGGACATCTGCGCGCAGCGCATTCGCGTCGACCGAGGTCAGATCGATCATGTCGCCCACCGCGAAATCGGTGATCCGGTCGGCGGTGGCGCGGGTGGCGCCGGTATCCGAGACGCTCAGGAAAACGAAGACGTCATCACCGGCATTGCCGGTCAGGATGTCGAGCCCGGCGTCGCCCTGCAGCAGATCGTCACCGGCACCGCCGCTCAGGCTGTCGTCGCCATCGCCCCCCCGTCACCACGTCGTCGCCGTCATAACCGAAGAGACGATTGTCGTTGACGTTCCCACTCAGCCAGTTTTCGAGCGCATTGCCCGGCCTTGTTGCACAAATCGGGTGAGGGATTCACTGCGTGAATCCAGCATGATAGCTGGATGGCATGAGCAGTTGGGCCCCTACGAAGTACAAGACCACGAACTGGTCGGCTTACAATGAAGCGTTG